>CAXTQE010000043.1:0-27189 GCA_964246225.1 uncultured Acidobacteriaceae bacterium
ACCCTGGATCGCCCTCCTTCCCGGCAGCCGCTGGCGCGAAATCGAAGCCAACCTCCCTACCATGGTCGAAATGGCCTGCCGCTTCCCCCGCAACGTCGAGTACCTCCTCCCCGTCGCCTCCACCATCGACCGCGCCCGCCTAGCCGACTTCACCGCCGGCTGGATCACCCACTTCCCCAGCCAGGGGATAACCGCCGACCCGAACATCTCCCTTCCCTACATCCACCTCGTCGCCGACGCCCGCGAAGCCCTCCACCACGCCCGCGCCTCCGTCGTCGCCTCCGGCACCGCAACCATCCAGGCCGCACTCATCGGTAACCCATTCATCGTCGTCTACCGCGTCTCCGCCCTTACCTTCAAGCTCGCCAAACAGTTCGTCTGGTATCCCAAAGAGATTCCCGCCGAAGTCGACCGTGATGGCAACCTGCCCATCGCCATGCCCAACCTCATCGCCGGCCGCCGCATCGTCCCCGAGCTCCTCCAGGAAAACTTCAACCCCCGAACCCTCTCCGAAACCCTAGCCCCGCTTCTCGCCGACACCTCCATCCGCGCCCAGCAACTCACCGATCTCGCTCAAATCCGCACCCTCCTCACCTCTCCCGATGCCTCTCCTATCGATCAAGTCGCCCTCGCTGTCCTGGATCTTCTGTCCCATCCTTTGTGATCACAACAATCGCTCTCTTCTCTTATCGGCAGAAGTCGCAAATTCTTTAGTCACAGAAAAAATTGGTGCGGAATGGATCCGCTCGCGTCGCTCCCTCGCTCTTCAGGTCCCTTCGCTCGCCGTGGAAGAGGACTGGAATCTCCTGCTCAATCCGGAACATCCAGAGTTCCCGACAATCTCCCTGCTCCCAAACCGGCCCTCGCACTTCGACCAGCGCATGTCCGCCGCTCAGGCTGACTCCAGTTGTCTCCCCGCCCTCTTTGTCTTGTCCGGTCTCAACCGTAGAAAAGACCCTAAATCCGAACCCTCCCAACCCGCGTCTAACCGGATGCAGTGTTCATTTGCCAAGGCTCCCCCATGTCTTCCGCTCGAAAACTCTCAGGCGCCGTCCTCTTCCTCCTAGCCGCCTCTGCCTTCGCCGCGCCCACGCGCCCGCAGCTCAAGGTCACCGCCTACAATATCCAGGCCGATCTAGACCCCAAAGCCGGCAAGCTCACCGTCGCCGCCATCGTCACCTTCACCGCCCTCGAAGACCTCACCACCCCCACCTTTGAGCTCAACAACGGTCTCGCCATCACCAGCCTGACGGACGACAAAAACAAGCCGCTCACCTCCGAGCGCCTCACCCCCCAGAACGCCGTCCGCGTCACCCTCGCCAACCCCATCCCCAAGGGCACCTCCGCCACGTGGACCTTCAGCTACACCGGCTCCCCAACCGTCGAAACCAGCCCCGTTGAAGGCATCAAGCTCGTCGCCGTCGCCGACCCTATCTCCATCCTGCTCTACCCCGGCCGCTGGTTCCCCATGTCCCAGACCGGCCTCTACACCGATCGCTTCACCGCCCAAATGCACATCACCGTTCCATCGGACGAGCGCGTCGTCGGCTCCGGAGCCCTCGGCACCCCCAAATCCATCGGCAGCAAAACTGAGTACGCCTTCAACTGGACCAAGCCCGGCTTCCCCGGAACCATCGTCGCCGGAAAATTCATCGCCCCCCAGCACGTTTCAAACTTCAACCTCTATACTCTCGCCGAGCATAAAACCGGTGCCCTCGAGTTCGGCGCCCTCGCCTCAAAAGAGTTCGAGTTCATGTCCTCGACCTTCGGCCAGCCTGAAACCACCCAGATGAACATCGTCGAGCTCCCGCAGGACACCGTCTCCGCCTCCTGGGCCCCGGGCCTCGCCGCCATCGCCGGCAACCGCATCGTCGACCATACCGCCACCCGCCTGCTCGCCAACACCCTTGCCCACCAGTGGTTCGGCTCTGAAATCTCCCCCGCCACCCTCAACGACGCCTGGATCACCAACGGCATGAGCCGCTACGCCGAGCTCCTTTACCTCGAAGACTCCGCCGGCCGCAGCTCCTTCCAGACTGCCGTCGGTGACATCTCGGCTGGAGCCCTGGCCTACGACACCGAACCCCTCTCCACCATGGGCCGCCTCGATCCCTTCTCGCCCCAGTTCCAGTCCATGACCCTCGAAAAAGGCGCCATGATCTTCCACATGCTGCGCTGGGAGCTCGGCAACGAGGCTTTCGACCAGATGCTGCGCAGCCTGCTCTCCGAGTTCACTGACAAATCCGTCCGCACACGCGACGTCCAGGACGCCGCCCTCGCCGTTGGCCACGACATGGCGGATCTCGGCCCGTTCTTCGCTCAATGGATCGACGGCACCGGTGCCCCGCAGTTCACAGACAAGTACACCGTCTACCGCCTCGGCAACAACAAGGGCTTCCGCACCGTCGGCGCTATCTCGCAGGACCTCGACCTCTTCCGCATGCCCGTCGAACTCCGCATCGAGACCGAAGGCAAAACCGAAGTCCGCCGCGTTGACGTTACCGGCACCGACTCCTCCTACTCCGTCGAAACCTTTGGCCGTCCCCGCCGCATCACCATCGACCCCCAGGCCTGGGTGCTGAAGTCCACGCCCGACCTTGCCGTCAAAGTAGCCGTCCTCCGCGGTCAGCAGCTCGTCGGCCAGGGCGACCTCACCGGAGCACTCGTCGAATACCAGAAAGCCCTCGACGCGAACAAAAACAGCTCACTCGCCGCCTACCGCATCGGCGAAATCTTCTTTCAGCAGCACAACTACCAGTCCGCCGCCAACAGCTTCCGCGACGCGCTCCGCGGCGACGGAGACCCCAAGTGGACTGAAGTCTGGTCCCACGTTGAACTGGGCCGCATCTTCGACGTCACCGGCCAACGCGAGCGCGCCGTCAACGAGTACCGCCAGGCCGTCCAGACCAACGACAACACCCAGGGTGCCGTGAACGAAGCCCGCAACTCGCTCACCCACCCCTACACTGTCGCTAAAGCCACTGACTAATTTGTTCTGATCAACGCCGTCAATCTGGCAAAAGCCAGAATTCCGTATTGCTTTTAGCTGGTACACACTTTGCCCCTCTTCGTAGTCTCACGTTCTGAGAGCCGTGCTACAACTCCACCACCATATCTAATGCGATCCCTTCCTCTACTTAACCTCCTCCTCGCCGCCCCGTTCGCCCACGCCCAGATCGTCTCGGTCTACGGCACCTTCGCTCCCGTCCGCATCTCGAACCTCGTCAATGGCAGCACCTCCACCGGCGCCACCTCCACCACCAGCCTGTGGACCCCCGGCTTTGGCGTCGGCGCCACCTTCAACGTTCTCCCCCTCGGCCCCATCCGTCTCGGCCTCGACATCCGTGACTCCGAAAAGCTGGGCAACAACGGCTCTGACCTCATCCTCGCCGGCCCTCGCCTGGACGTGCATCTTCCGTTCATCAAGTTCCACCCCTACATTCAGGCCTCGGGAGGCTATCTCCGCACCCGCACCTCGCTCGTCAATAGTCCGCTGCCCAACGGTACCCAGGAGCGCGCCAACTTCGCCGCCTACGAAGTCCTTGGCGGCATCGACTACCGAGCCATTCCCTTCTTCGACCTGCGCCTGATCGAGATCGGCGGCGGCCAGGGCTATAGCTTCAGCGGCTCCGCCGGTACCGGCAACAACGTCAGCCTCTTCACCATCTCGACCGGTGTGGTCTTCCACTTCTAGGAAACCTTTCATCAGGAGTACTTGACAATCAGCGCCCTCCAAACTGCCTCAAATTCCAAGCCCACCCCGACCCCCTGTATCCCTTTGGATCTCGTGAACAACCCGAGGTCCGGATCTAACTTCAATCGTTTGAATATTTTGCACGTAAATATACAGGGTGGGGGAGGGTACACCTAAAAGTGCAACCGAAAGCCGCAAACGCCGGGTCTAAGATAAAGAGGGAGACTCCATGAAGCGCACACGCTACACAAAATTCACCGGTGACCTCAGCTCCTCGGTCGATCTCGACGACCTCATGCAGGCGCTTTCGGACTTCCTCCTCGACTCCGGCTTCCAGGACCCCATGTCGCGCTTCCAGTCCCTCGACGGCGACCAGACCATGGACAACCTGCGCGAGGCCATCCGCCAGGCGCTTGACTCCGGCGACCTCTTCGACGAGGAGACTCAAGAAAAATACGAGACGCTCGAAGAGGAGCAGGTCGAAGAACTCATCGACCAGATCGTCCAGAAGATGCAGGAACAGAACATGATCAACGCCGAGCACCCCCAGCAAGGCCAGGGCGAGCAGTCCGGTGAAGGTGAGAACGCCCGCTTCGAAGTCACCGACAAAGGTATGGACTTCCTCGGCTACAAGGCCCTCCGCGAGCTCCTCGGCCCGCTCGGCAAGTCCTCCCTCGGCCGCCACGACACCCGCCACGAAGCCTCAGGCGTCGAGACCAACGGCTCCTCCAAGCCCTACGAATTCGGCGACTCGCTCAACCTCGACATCACCGCCACCCTCTCCAACGTCTTTGCCCGAGAAGGCACCGACTTCACCCAGCACAGCGGCAAGCTCAACCTCGAGTACTCCGACCTGCAGGTCCAGCAGGCCGACTACCAGAGTTCCTGCGCCACCGTCGTCCTGCTCGACTGCTCGCACTCGATGATCCTCTACGGCGAAGACCGCTTTACCCCGGCGAAACGCGTGGCGATGGCCCTCTCGCACCTCATCCGCACCCAATACCCCGGCGACACCATCGACCTGGTTCTCTTCCACGATACCGCCGAGCACATCCCCATCGGCCAGCTCCCCCGCGTCAAGGTAGGCCCCCATTACACCAACACCCGCGAAGGCCTTCGCGTCGCCCAGCGCATCCTCGCCCGTTCTAACAAGGACATGCGCCAGATCGTCATGATCACCGACGGCAAACCCTCCGCCCTCACTCTCCCCGACGGCCGCATCTACAAAAATGCCTTCGGACTCGACCCTCTCGTCATCTCCGAGACGCTCGAAGAGGTCAGCCGCTGCAAGCGCTCTAACATCATGATCAACACGTTCATGCTCGCGTCTGACTTCCAGCTTGTTCAGTTCGTCCAACAGGTCTCGCAAATGTGCCGCGGTAAGGCCTACTTCACTACTCCTGAAACTCTTGGAAGCTATCTGCTGATGGACTACATGCAGCGCAGAATGAAGACGATCCACTAAGCCCCGTATTTCTGCACCTTGCGGGCTACAGCAGGAGTCATGCTCGATATTGAAAGATTCTGTAAGCTGCGACCTACGCTCTACCATCTCTCGGCGGCAGACTCATGGCCTTGTATTAAGCGACATGGACTACTAAGTTCGAACGAAATTCTGAGTAAGTTCAGCATCGATAAACAACTTGCGCGGGAGATCGAAAAGCATCGTCTTACGTCCTCGTATCAACTGAAAAGTGAGAGCCATGGAAGCTTTACCTTACGCGACCGTACGACTCTAAGTCATGCGAAACTGGAGAGCGCACTAGGGGGGTCATGCACTCCTGACGAATGGATCGACTTACTTAATCGACGCGTATTCTTCTTTGCACAAAGAAAGTCTCTTGAAAGATTGTTGCGTGCTCCGCTGAATTACCAACAAAGTCACGTTATTTTCGAAGTTGATGCACAGAAACTACTTGAAGCGCATGCTTCCACCATTGAAGTCGCGGATATCAACACTGGATACACAAAACGTAACTCTGCACGACGTGATCCCTCCACCTTTCAAAGTCCAGCGACTTACCTGAAAACTGGAGATAGACAGATCATCGAAGTGACCGTATTGAAAAGTGTCCCCGTTCTGCTTCCATTGCTGCAAAGAGTCGTGCTCCGCCGACCAGGTGGTAGAGAAGAAGTTCTGTACACC
Organism: uncultured Acidobacteriaceae bacterium; assembly: GCA_964246225.1. GTDB lineage: Bacteria > Acidobacteriota > Terriglobia > Terriglobales > Acidobacteriaceae > Edaphobacter. The sequence goes on from CAXTQE010000043.1 coordinate 5,841, forward strand.
GGCTAGTGCTAAGTGTGCTCTTCCCAGGTTCAGTCACCGTTTCAGCCCGACAAAGTCGTTCCGCATGATGAATTCTTCCCTCCCGACACTCACGAAGACATCTTTTCGAGATAGCCCGCGTCCCATGAAGGGGAGCTTTGGCTCCGCAGCCTACATCCGCAAGCGATAAGAAAGGCTTCCATGACTCCGCAGGAACAACAGATGCTCGAAGGTCTCGCCCAGCGCGTCAACCAGACCACCTTGTCTGAGAAGGATCCGGACGCCGAGCGTTTCATTCAGCAGCAGCTCGGCCGCAACCCCGACGCGCTTTACATCCTCGCGCAGACCGTCCTCGTGCAGCAATACGCTCTCGAACAGGCCAAGACGCAACTCGATCAGATGAAGCAGCAGGCACAGCAGCCGAAGCACAGCACCAGCTTTCTCGGCAGCCTGCTCGGCCACCATGATGAAGAGCCTGGACCGCCTCCGCCACCGCAGCAGGTGCAGTATCAGCAGGTGCCCAACTACGGTCCGCCACAACCAGGGTACGGGCAGCCCCAGTATGCCCAGCCCGGATATGGCCAGCCCGGATATGGCCAGCCCGCAAGCTATGGTGCATCCCCTGCCGGCGGAGGTTTTCTGCGCTCTGCGATGCAGACCGCCACAGGCGTTGCCGCCGGTGCCCTCGCGTTTGAGGGAATCGAGAGTCTGATGCACGGCTTCGGCGAGCACGCAGGTTACGGATCTGGTTTTGGCGATGTCGGCGGCGGCATGGGACAGCCGCGTGAAGAGGTCACTAATAACTACTATGGCGACAACGCCTCCGGCGACCGCGGCGATCTCGCGGATCGTCTCTCCGCCAGCGGTGACCAGCCCTCTCCGGACATAGAAGATCGTCGTGACCAGGCAGACTTCGCCGATACTGGGTCAAGCAGCGACCAGAATTTCGATGATACGTCGAGTGACGATAGCAGCAGCTTCGATTCCGGCAGCAGCTTCGATTCCGGATCAAACGACGACAGCAGCAGCTAGCTTAACGGCTCCCGCATGCGCACGATTGAGTGAATATATCCGGGCTACCACTTATGTCGACGCATGTGCGTCTCACAGGTGATAGCCCGTTTCGCCCGAAGGAGATTCCCGTGACATTCCGCTTTGTCTTGGCAGCGCCCCTACTTCTGTGTTCCTCAACACTCTTCGCTCAGCAAGGTCCACCACCCTCACAGGATCCATCTCACGATCAGAACCGGATGCATCGGACTGAGGCCGATCACGGAGACAGGGCACACAACTCCGATGAGCGCGAGCAGAGGCGCGAGGAAATGCAGGATCTGGATGAGCTAGGTTTGCCTCCAGGTCAGTTCTGGCTGAACCCCGATCTTGTCAGTTCCATCAATCTCACTCCGGATCAGGTTCACCGGCTTGCGGAGGCTTACCTTCAGGGGCGATTGAAACTCATTCAGCTGGACGCAGCCGTGCAGACGGAAGAAGCAAAGTTAGAACCGATGCTTGCCGCGCCGGTGATCGACAATGACCGCGCCCTCGCCCAGACGGACCGCATCGCCGAAGCACGAGCCGCGCTCGACAAAGCGGATGCTCACATGGCTTTCGCTCTCCGTGCCATCTTGACGCCGGATCAACTAGCTCGTTTGAGGACTGGACCGCAAGGTCAGCAAACCGCTGGAGCAGGTCCGAGGCAGTAGGATCGATCGCCTCTAGTGGGAAGGAAGTTCGAGACTATACAGGTTTCCCGTGCCGACACGAGGCTGCACCATAGGCTCGTCGGCCGGGGTCAATCCTCCGAAGAAGTAGTTCGCTGTTTCCCTGTCCCGCAGGTCGCCCAGATCAGCGACTACTTTTACTGCCCCGTCGGGCACATGTATCTTTAGCATCGGTTCACGATCAGCCTGGAACGCATGCACGTAGAGTTCCTTACTGTCGGCGCTCCAGACTGGATCCGCCGCGCTGGTAGCAGCAAGCAAGCGCCAGCGCTGCTGAGCGACGTTATAGAGCATCAGGCTTCGCTGGTCAAGCGTAAGCGCAGCAATCCACTCGCCATCCGGCGACCAGCGCGGACTGAACAAACCCTCCGATTTCGGGATCTCCTCCGTCTGGTGCGTCACCAGGTCCATAATCTGCAGGGTCCGCGGACCGCTCTCTTTACCCATCAGCTCCGGCTGCCTGCCATAGACCAGGCGGCGTCCGTCGGCGGACCAGCCTGGATCGGCTGAGTTGCGCGTCTCCCGCAAGAGTGCTTCCGGCTTGCCCCCGACAGCATCCACGAGATACGTCTGCCACAAGCCATCATGCTCGCGAGCCATTATGGCCAGCCGCTTGCCGTCCGGGGACCAATGTGCCATGAAAACCTCGAGCGCGTTGGACGAGAGCCGAATCTTGTCTGAACCGTCTGCGCGGGCACGCCAAAGCACCTCGTTAGCGTCCGTCCAGGCGACCCAGGCCCGGTCGCGTGAGTATTCAATGCGATTCGCATCGGCCAGAAACGCCGGCGCCGACTCAAAGCGATGAGTTTTCTCCACGAATTGCTGCAAACCGGAGTGTGCCTCCAGGCCGACAAAGAAAATGCGTGCCCCTGTAGGCGCAGCAGCCGGTGAAAGATACCGCAAAGGCCCATTGGTAAGCTGCAGCAGCCGCTGCTGACGACCGCGCCCCTGTAGCTCCCAAAGATTATCGTCGGCCTGGAAGACGAAGGCGTTGCCATCGGCTGTCCAAACTCCGCAGCAGGCGGCAAGGTGGGCTGCCTGCAGGTTTGCGACAGGGCCCTGACCGTGGGTAGATGGATTCAACTCCCACAAACTCGTCGTATGCGTGACCGGGTTCATCAGCGTAAACCGCAGCAGTTTGCTATCCGGAGACCAGCGCAGCCAGAACGCGCGGCCTGGAAGTTTCGCGTAGGGCGTGGACGTGCCGTCTTCCTGGTGAAAGAGCGTAAGGTCATTGTCGTTGGCGTAGAGAATATCCGTGCCATCCGGCATCCATGTTGCATCGTGCGCCAGCACACTGCCGACCCGCTGTCCGCTGCCGCCGCTCGATGGAGCGGTCCAAAGTGGCTGTTCGGAGACCGAGGAGAGGTGACTGCGCAGCAGCAGGCGAGATCCGTCCGGCGAAATGTCCGCCAGCGTGCCGGAGGCAATATCGTCCGGCAGGATGAGGGGCTGCGTCTCGCCTGTGCTCGCGGAGATGGCGAGCAGCCGGGAGCGCCCATTCACCAGCACCGGTGCCAGGATCCGGTCGCCATCCTGCGCCAATGCGAGAAAACTCTCTGCATTCGGAGGTCCGCCGGAGATCGGGACAAACTGTGTCACTTGCGTCAACCGCGGCGGTCCGATCGCCGTCCCAACGGATCGCTGCCCCAACCAATAGGCCACGAACGTTGCAATCACAACAGCAAACCCGATAGTGAACAGCGTCTCGCGCAACGGCCATCCCGGCCTTCGGTGCCGCTCGACCGTGGGCTGGATCGTTTCCCTCAATGCCGGAGAGGAGGGCGGAAGGATGTCGGCAGCGGGCAGCTGCAGCAGATCAATCACCGGGGCTGCCCGGGAGAGGACCGGGGCAGACAACCTGGACGGATTCGCATGCGAGGCATCAGAGCGCTCCACCGGGACTGACCTTACGGGCGCGATGAACCTGTATCCCCGCTTCGGCAGAGTCTCGACAAAGCGGGGATTTTCGGCGGAATCACCAAGCGCCTCGCGAATCTTATTAATGGTCCCAGAGATTGCGCGTTCGAAATCCACATTGGTGTTTGACTTCCATATATGTGCCTGCAACTCCTCGCGGGAGACAACCTCGCCGGGCCGCTCAAGTAGGGTAACCAGGACTTTGAATGGCTGTCCGGCCAGCCGCACCCGGAATCCAGCCTTCCAGAGCTCGCCTGCCTGCAGGTCCACTTCGAATGTTCCGAAAGCGATACGCTCTAGATTCTCAATGGTCGTCACGCGCTCTCCCTCGTGCAACAGCATACTCTCTGCGCGATCGACCTCGCACTTTAGTGCAAACTACCTTCGTATCTCTTTCAAATCAGAAGGTTTATCTGTCAAACTAAAAACAAGCGGAAACCAAGCGGAAATCCATTGCTTCGTACGTTTCTCGCGGAAGATGGTCACACTCAGCCAGGGACCAGCCGTTTCGCCGCCAAGACGAGCGAACTGGTTTTACCTGTTCAGGAGCCAACGAAATGACGCGTCACCCCCATAAGAAGAAGAAGACGTACAGAAAGATGATTCCTCCCCTTACCGGGACACTGATCCTGGCCGGCGCCTTCGCCTGCGTAAGCCCAAGCCGCGCCGGCGCGCAGGCTGACTCCGGCCGTGTGGTCGGCACTGTGACTGACGTTACGGGCGCAGCCATCCCTAATGCCACCGTTACGATCACCAGTGTCGAAAACGGCAGCATCCGCACGGTCACCAGCAACGGCAACGGCGAGCTCACGGTTGCCGCGCTCCCCGCTGGAAGCTACACCGCCAAGGTGCAGGCACCCGGCTTTGGATCGCAGTCGGCACAGTTCACGATTATCGTCACGCAGGCGCAGACGCTGAGCTTCAAGCTGGCGCCGGGAGACACGACGTCCAGCATCGATGTGTCCACCGAAGTACCGCTGGTGAACACCACGGACGTGACCCTGGGCGAAACGGTGGGAGAGAAGGAGATCACGGAGCTGCCCCTGAATGGCCGCAACTCCCTGAACCTGGCACTGCTCACCCCGGGCGTCACCCAGGGAACCCGTACAGAGTACGGGCAGGATACGGTCAACCGCAACGGCGGCACGGGTGGAGGTGCGCTGTCCGTCAATGGCCTCCGCTCGCAGGCCAACAACTTCATCCTGGACGGTGTCGACAACAACGACGGTCTGCAGAACGTCATTCTCTTCTTCCCGCCGGTTGATGCGACGCGCGAGTTCAAGGTCGCGACCAGTGTGGCGCCTGCCCAATACGGACGCGCCGGCGGCGCGCTTGTCATCTCCTCTATCCGGTCAGGCACAAACCAGATTCACGGCTCGGCCTTTGAGTTCTATCGCACGGACAAGTGGAACGCCAACCAGAACTATCGCTTTCAAGATGCACCGGCTACTCCCAACCCGCCGTTCCGGCAAGCTCAGTTCGGTGGCTCCCTGGGTGCACCGATCGTGAAGGATAAGCTATTCATCTTTGGCGATTACCAAGGTACTAGGATCAACAATCCGGATGGAACGCACTACGATACCGTACCTACAGCCTTAATGCGACAGGGCAACTTTACCGAACTGCTCAACCCAACAGGTCCCAACGCGGACTACACAACTTTTCCCCTTTGTGTGCCGAATGCCGGAACTTTGAACAACAATCTATCTGCCAACAGCAAAGGCCAGATCTACGATCCTCTCAACTGCACCCCGTTTCCTGGAAACATCATTCCTACGGGACGTCTCAATCCGGCCACGCTGAACTACTTCAACGCGTTCCCGCTGCCTTCACGGACGGACCGGGTTCTGCAGAATTACTTCGTCCAGAACAGCAGTACGCAAAAGTACAACACCTTCGACGTTCGTCTGGATTACAACCTTTCTGCGAAGAATCAGCTTTTCTTCCGGACTTCCTATGACAACTCGACTTCGAACAATCAGTCCGAACTGCCTCAGCAGCCTGGACATCCTCCCCTCTCGGCAAATGGGGCTGAGAATTTCGGCCATGACCGCGGCTACGATCTGGGATACACCCGCATCTTTTCTCCCCGCTTCGTCAACGAGGCTCGTCTCGCCTACAACCGCGACGACTACGGCTTTGCCCCCTCCAACAATGGCATCAACGTAGGATCCGCCCTCGGGATCGTTGGCGAAACCGGGATCTCGGGAACTGCCGGCGGCCCGCTCATCGGTGGCTATAACAATGAGATCGAGTACACCGGAGACTACGGGCTCTTCGCAGTCCCGCAAAATACCTACGAACTCACCGATACCCTCACGGCGAATCTGGGCAAGCACACACTAAATGTCGGCGGTACGCTGCTCCGGCGTCAGGTCAACTTCTTCCGCCCCATCTCCGGCAAGGGATTCTTCTTCTTCGCCGGCAACGGTATGGACTTCACCGGATATGAGACCAGCGAAATGCTGGTGGCTCCTGCGGACAACTACTCAATCGGCGCACAGACCGGATATTTCGGCAACGTGAGCCAGGAGGACGCACTATTTGCTCAGGATGATTTTCGCGTAAGCCGGAGACTCACGCTCAACCTGGGAATCCGTTGGGACCTGCTGACCTGGCCCTATGAAGAGCACAACAAGCAGGCGGCCTTCGACGTTGCTACCGGTACGGTGCTTGAGGCAGGCGTGAACGGAGTTCCGAGAAGCATCATCAATCAGAACTATCTTAACTTCGCACCCCGGGTCGGCTTCGCGTACGACCTGACCGGCGATGGAAAGAGCGCCCTTCACGGCGGATACGGCATCTTCTACTTCCCGGATTACGGCGGCATCAGCAACCAGCTTGGGCAGCAGCAGCCGTTTGGAGGGTCAGCCGCATACTATGCGTTCAACGGCTTCTGCGGAACCTTTACCGGACAAACCGCAACGCCGGGCACTCCCTATCATTGCCCTGCCTACACCAGCGGCACCGCGGCTACAACGCCGCTGCCTGGACCTGGCATACCGAACTTCAACCCCAACGCTCCTTCTTCCTCCTTCAACGGCCTCGCCGTAGATCCGAACAACAAGCATAGCCGGATCCAGGAGTACAACGTTCAGCTTCAGCAGCAGTTCGGTCCGAAGGATGTCTTTTCGGCAGCCTATGTCGGCACGTACAGCGACCGTCTCTCGACCTACTACAACTACAACACGTACGCCATTGGGGCGACGACCAAGCCATTCCCCACGCTCGGCGGCATAACCTTGAACGAGTACAACGGATCCGGAAACTACAACGGACTTCAACTGCACTTCGAACACCGGGCAACGAACTTTACAGCCACCGGGGCGTACACCTGGTCTCATGCTCTCGACAACTCGGTGAGCGCATTTGGTGGAACGTCTCCGGCCATCCTGCTGTACTACAATCAGCAGGCCAACTACGGTAACGCAACCCAGGATGAGCGGCATGTCTTCAGCTCTTCATTCGTCTACAACCTGCCCTTCGGCCATGGACAGGAGTTTATGGGCGGCGCGAACCATTTCGTCGATCTCGCAGTTGGGGGTTGGCAGATCAACGATATCGTCCTACTGTCCACGGGGCAGCCGGTCGACCTCTACGCAGCGGGAAGCGCCAACCCGGGCAACCGTCCAGACCTGATCGCACCAATCAAGTATCCGAAGCAAAGCCTTGGATACTGGTTCGATCCCTCCTCCTTCACCAGCCAATATATTCCGAGCGTTTTGTCTACCGATGGACAAGGGCAATACGTATACACCAGGGTTGGCACTCTTGCGCGGAACCAGGTGTACGGTCCGGGCAGCCGCGTCATGAACCTGGGTGTCCAGAAGAACCTTCATGTCACCGAGGGGCGCTCGCTGGAGCTTCACGTCGATGCGTTCAATGTGTTCAACACGGCGAACTTCTCCAATCCAGGCAATTCACAGCAAAATTTGAATACTTTCGGACAGATCACAAGCCTTGCAAGTAATGCGCGGCAGATTCAAATTGCAGCTCGATTCGTGTTCTAACCCTACTGTCGGGAGCGCGTGCGGACGACCGCCGGCGCTCCCGGCACCCTCCTTTCAGGTTCTGTCGCAACGGAGACGCTCTGCGTCTTCAGGAGTTTGTCATGGCTGTTCCGTCCTCCCCACTCCGCCTTCTCCTGTCGCTTCTCTGCATGGCGTTTGCCGCCTCATCCGCCTGCGCACAGGCTACCCCCGCCATTCCCAGCGGAGACATTCGCATCCACTACTTTCGGCCCGACGGCAACTATGCCGGCTGGACGGTCTATGCCTTCTTTGACACCACCGAGCCCAACAACTTCCAGGCTGGTCCCGTCCAGATCACCGGTACGGACAGCTTCGGGGCCTACTTCGACGTCGGCGTGCCCGCAACCGCACAGCCCGTCGGCATGCTCCTGCATAACGGCATGCCCAAAGACCCTGGGCCCAACCAGTATGTCGCCCCCGCCACTCAGGGCAATGAATTCTGGGAGCTCTCCGGCAGCGACCAGCTGCTGACCCACCGGCCGCCTACCGGCGCAGACCCCGCCATTCCCGCCGGCAAAGCGCGCATCCACTACTTCCGGCCCGACGGCAATTACGCCAACTGGAGCCTCTACGTCTACGGCGCAACCACTGATCCGACTGGCAATTTCTGCGTCACCGAGGATCAGTTCTCCGGCTATGACAGCTATGGACCGTACTTCGACGTGGGCGTCACCAATGGATATCTCGGTTTCATCATCCACAATTGCTCGACCGGAGTGAAAGATCCAGGCCAGGATCAGTCGCTGCTCATTCCATCGCAGCTCGAGGGTTGGGTGGTCTCCGGCAACCAGACCGTCTTCCCGCAGCTGCCTACGGCCACCCAGCTGCTCGGCGGACCGTTCAACCAGCTGCAGGCGTACTGGATCGATGCCACAACCATTGCCTTGCAATCGATCTACTCGAACAGCAGTTATACCTACGCGCTCACTTCAAGCCCCACGGCCTCTCTGCAGATCACGTCAACCGGGCTTACCGGCGGCACGTCCATTCCGCTCACGCCGTTTAGCGGCACGCTCACCGCTGAGGAGCTTGTACGCTTCCCGCAGCTTGCGGGCTACGCCTTGTTCAAGTTGTCGACGACCGTCAATCAGCAAGCCGTCACTACCGCGCTCAAGAGCCAGTTGCAGGTGACCGCAACCGCGTCTGACGGCACGTTGAAGTACACGACCGGCGTGCAGAGTTTTGGCGCTCTCGATGCCCTGTTCGCCTATACGGGCAAGCTGGGCGTGGTCATCCGTCAACCTCTTGATCCAGACGACGGAGAGGAGCCTGCAGCGGTGAAGATTCGCGTCTGGGCTCCCACCGCGCAGAGCGTCTCGCTGCTGCTCTTCAATAACGAGACTGACACCGCGCCCCAGCAGACCTTGTCCATGCAGGCGAGTGGCGGCGTTTGGACTGCGAAAGGCGATCGCTCGTGGATCGGCAAGTACTACCAGTTCACCGCAAAGGTTTTTGTCGCAGCAGACGAGGCGATCGAGACGAATACGACCACCGATCCGTACTCCGTCGACCTTTCGCTCAACGGCGTCCTGTCGCGCATCACGGATCTGAATGACGAGTCCACGAAGCCTCGCCTGTGGGACCAGCTAACTTCACCCGCGCTCGCAAGCCTGACCGACTCAAGCATCTACGAGCTCCACATCCGCGACTTCAGTGTTGGCGACTCCACTGTACCCGCTGCCGACCAGGGCACCTACGAGGCCTTCACCGACCTGCACAGCAATGGCATGAGCCATCTCACCGCGCTTGCCCAGGCCGGCCTCGAAGCCGTGCATATCCTGCCATCGTTCCACTTCGGCAGCGTCAATGAAGACAAGACGACCTGGTCCAATCCTGGCAATCTGACGCCGTACCCGCCTGATGGTCAGCAGCAGCAGGCCGCCGTAGAGGCTGTTCAAAATACCGACGCGTATAACTGGGGCTATGACCCGGTCCATTACATGGCTCCGGCTGGTCAGTATGCGCAGGATCCCACGAAGCGCGTCAAGGAATACCGCGACATGGTGGAGGGGCTTCATGCCTCAGGCCTGCGCGTCATCCAGGACGTCGTCTTCAACCACACGTACACCAGCGGTCAGACACCGTCGGCCAATTTGGATGAGCTCGTCCCGAACTACTATCACCGCCTGGACGCGAACGGCTCGCTCGAGACCGGGTCCTGCTGCGCAGACACAGCGAGCGAACATCAGATGATGGAGAAGCTGATGATCGACACCGTTGTGCTGAATGCGAAGCAGTACAAGATTGACGGCTTCCGCTTCGACGCCATGGGTCTGCACTTCGTCTACAACATGGTCGACATCCGCAACGCGCTCAACGCGCTTACGCTTGAAAAGGACGGTGTCGACGGGAAGAAGATCTACATGTACGGCGAAGGATTCCAGATTGCCGAGGCAGCCAACAACGCCATTGGGCCGAACGCCAGCCAAATCAACCTGTATGGCACGGGCATTGGTAGCTTCAACGATCGCATCCGCGACAGCGTCCGCGGAGGTTATATCTTCGGCACAGACTTCCAGGTGCAGGGTTACGCCACTGGTCTTTCTACCGATCCAAGCAGCTACACCAGCCAGATGACCGGTGCCGCCGACCAGCTCACCGCCTTGCTGAATGACGAGGACCTGATCCGTGTCTCGCTTGCCGGTGCGCTCAAAAATTACAGCTTCACCGACGCGCTCGGCCAGATTGTTACGGCCTCTCAACTCACCTACGGCGGACAGCCCGCGGGCTATGCTGCATCGCCGCTCGAGGACGTGAACTACGTCTCCGTGCACGATAACCAAACGCTCTTCGATGCCATTCAGATCAAGAGCGCCGCCGCGGACACCATCCAGCAGCGGGCACGCCGCCAGGTTGTAGCGATGAGCCTGGTCGCGCTCGCGCAAGGCGTTCCCTTCTTCCAGGCGGCGGACGATCTGCTGAGGTCCAAGGACATGGATAACGGCAGTTACAACTCCGGCGACTGGTTCAACAAAATCGACTGGAGCGGCCTTGGCGATAACTGGGGCATCGGGCTTCCACTCGCCAACGTCAACCAGGCGCAGTGGACGTTTGAGCAGCCACTGCTCGCCAATACCGCATTGAAGCCCAGCGCGGCAACCATCGGCCTAACCACCGCTGTCTTCCAGGAGTTCCTCAAGATCCGCTACAGCACGGGCCTCTTCCACATGGCGACGTTGGCCGAAGTGCAGGCCAATCTCACCTTCCTCAACACGGGCCAAGCCCAGACACCCGGTCTGATCGTCATGAAGCTCGATGACGGCGGGCGGAACTATGGAGGCGCGCCCAACCTGGTCGTCTTCTTCAACGCAAGCAACCAGGCCATCACCTACACCAATCCGGTGCTCAAGGACATCAAACTACATCTGCACCCGGTACAGCAGCAGTCGGCCGATAGCATCGTCAAAGAATCTACCTTCGACGCAAAGCACGGAACGGCTGTCATTCCGGCGCTTACTACGGCAGTCTTTGTCACGGATCAACCGTAGCAGCCGTCATCGGCAGAGCCCGGATTTGCGCTCGGGCTCTGCCATCTTCCAGGGACTGGACGACTTCTCTCTTCTGCACCGTATCTCTGCACGCCCTTTGAGTGACCTCCCATGCTTAGCCATCGCTTCAGCCGACTTCGTGACGTAGGCCTTCGCCCTCTTGCTGCCTTGACCGTCCTGCTTTGCCTTCCCGCGTGCACTCCGGTTTACGCACAAGCGAACGCTGCCAGCTCTGGCGATGGCTCTCTATCCCCGGCTTCAGCGGTTCAACCTCCCTCCTGGCTCGAAAGCGCGGTGGTCTACGAGATCTTCCCGCGCGACTTCTCCACACAAGGAAATCTCAACGGAATCACCGAACGCCTGGACTATCTCGATCATCTCGGAGTGAACGTGCTGTGGTTGATGCCAATCAATCCTACCGGCGAAGAGAAAAAGAAAGGCTCCCTGGGCAGCCCCTACGCGATCCGGGATTATTACGGAATCAGTTCCACCTATGGCACAAAGCAGGACCTGCTTCGGCTGGTGACAGAAGCCCACAAGAGACACATGCGCGTGATCCTCGATGTCGTGCTAAATCACACCTCCTGGGACAGCACCCTGATGCAGCACCCCGATTTCTACAAGCATGATGCCTCTGGCAAGATCCTGTACCCGTACAACTGGACCGATGTCGCAGCCCTTGATTATCGGAAGCCGGAGCTGCGTCGCTACATCACCGACATGCTCGTCTTCTGGATGCGCACCTATGATCTCGATGGCTTCCGCTTCGATGCCGCCGGAGAGATGCCCACGGACTTCTGGGCAGAGGTGAGGGTCGCGCTCAAGGCGGTCAAACCGGATAGTCTGCTTCTCGGCGAATCCTCCAAACCCGACCTAATGCAGAAGGCCTTCGATCTTGACTACGCCTGGCCTTTGCTGGACACGATCGATCGGGTGATCCGGCAAGGAGAGTCCGCCACCGCCATCCACTCCACCTGGACTCGGGAAGAGAAGGCGTTTCCCCCCCATACCGAGCACATGCTGATGACGGACAACCATGACAAGGATCGCGCCGTGGTTCTCGATGGCGCTCCGGCGGCTCTGGCTGCGTCCGTGATGACCTTCACGCTGCCCGGCGTTCCCCTGCTCTATAACGGTATGGAGTTTGGTGATGCCGAGCCGACCGCGGGAGCGGCACTCTTTGAGAAGCTTCCTATTTTCTGGGCAGGAGCGGACGCACATCGCGATTTCATCCGCACCTATGCGTCCCTGATCCCACTTCGCAAAGACTCCGTCGCGCTTCGTACCGGCGAGCTCACCTGGCTGCACAACTCCGATGAGACGCATGTCGTTACCTTCCTCCGCAGCACTCCGCAGGAAAGCTACTTGGTCGCCATCAATCTCTCGAACACACTTTTTCGTGGCAACGTCGAAGGCGGACCGGGCGATTGGCAGGAGGTCTCCCTTGGGTCGAAGTCCTCCTCACCTGCCAGCCTTCCCGCGTTGTCTCTCGATGCTTTTCAGTTTCGTATCTTTCGCACAGCTTCAGTGCGTTCGCAAAAGGAGTAACGCATGAAGCTCGGCCGGATGGGTGCTCTTAACTTGTGTTGCGTTTTGTTCTGCACGGGACGCGCCGCTCTCGCACAGCAGCTTACCCCGGAGGCTCACGGCCTCACCGCGAAGGCAGGTGCGGTTACGCTCCAGGTGATTGCCCTGCGGGACGATATCCTTCGCGTCCGCATGTGGCAGGGGAACGCCGTTCCAGAGGACGCCTCCTGGGCGGTTCTGCCCGCGTCTCGAACCAGCAGCGTAGCCGTCACCCCGCAGCCTCAGGGCTTCGCAACACGCAGTCTGCGCATTCTGATTGACGCAAACTTAGGCCTGACTGTCTCCGACTTATCAGGAAACGTTTTGCAGCAGGACGCGACCCCTGCGCACTGGGATGGCAAGCGCTTCACGCTCAGTAAGCAGCGCGGGATGGACGACCACTTCTTCGGCCTCGGAGACAAGGCCGGACCGCTCGATCACACCGGAGAAGACTTCACCCTGTGGAACACCGACGCCTTCGCCTGGCAGGAGACGACCGATCCCCTTTACAAGAGCATCCCTTTCTTCTTGCATGTCGCCCATGGACGAACTCTCGGCGTGTTTCTCGATAACACCTTCCGTTCGAACTTCGACTTCGGCCGCTCCGACCCGAGTGAGTACACCTTTGGCGCGCTCGACGGGCCCATCGATTACTACCTGATGTACGGCCCGGAACCCAGGCAGGTGGTTACCGCGTGGTCGTGGCTTACCGGGCCCACGGCCCTGCCGCCGCTCTGGGCGCTTGGCTTCCAGCAGTCCCGCTACACCTACTTCCCTGAGTCGCAGTTACTCGACGTTGCGGATCGTCTGCGAAAGGATCGGATCCCCGCCGACGTGCTTTGGTTGGACATTGATTTCCAGCACAAGAACTGGCCTTTCACTGTCGATGAGCAGGCCTACCCAGACTTCAAAGGCATGGTGAAGCGTTTAGCTGCTGACAGCTTCAAGCTGGTCGTCATTACGGATCTCCACATCGCCAAGCAGCCAAACGTCGGCTACGCTCCGTACGACACCGGCGCTGCGGGTGATCACTTTGTGAAGAACCCCGATGGCTCAACCTACGTCGGAACTGTGTGGCCGGGAGACGCCGTCTTTCCCGACTTCACCCAGGCAGGCACCCGGCAGTGGTGGGGTACGCTCTTCAAAACCTTCGTTGACGACGGCGTCGCTGGTTTCTGGAATGACATGGACGAGCCCGCGGTCTTCGACTCGCCCGGAAAGACGATGCCGCCCCAGGTGCAAAGCCGCATCGACGAGCCCGGCTTCCGCAAGCGCACGACCGACGAACTTGAGGTCCACAACATCTTTGGCTTGCAGAACGCCCGCGCCACGTGGGACGGCGAACTCGCGCTCAGGCCCACGGAGCGGCCGTTCGTAATGACGCGCGCCAGCTATGCCGGCGGCCAACGCTATGGCAGCACCTGGACCGGCGACAACAGCTCCACGTGGAATCACCTGCGCATGACGGTTCCTCAAATACTCAATCTTGGCCTGAGTGGATTCGCGCTCACCGGCGCCGATGTCGGCGGATTCGCCGGTTCTCCTTCGCCTGATCTGCTGACCAAGTGGGTCGAGGTGTCGGCCTTCCAGCCCATCGATCGCATCCACTCCGCCAAAGGAACCCGGATGCACGAGGTCTGGGTGGACGGTCCGGAACAGGAGGCGATTCGCCGGAGGTTTATCGAGGAACGGTACCGGTTGATGCCTTATCTCTACACAACTGCGGAAGAAGCCTCGCACGATGGCTTGCCGATCGATCGACCTCTGTTTCTGGAATACCCCGATGACCTCACCGGAACCGAATTTATGTTCGGCAGCCGAATTTTGGTCGCCCCGAGTGAATATTTTGAGGACGTCGTCCCGTATGCCGTTCACCTTCCTCCGGGAACCTGGTACGACTACTGGAGCGGCGATCAGATCAAGAGCGGCAGACCGTCTGGTCCCATCGATATGGAGCAGCGGGACAAGGTCATCGCCCAGAAACCTCTGATGATCACGCCTGCGCTCGATCGCTTGCCGGTCTTTGTGCGCGGCGGGAGTATCCTGCCCCTTGCTCCTCTTACGCAAAGCACCGCAGAAATACCAAAGGGTCCGCTGACCCTCAGAGTGTTTCCCTTGACACCCGGCTTTGACAATCCGGCAGAGACCTGCGCGGGCGAGGTCTACGCCGACGACGGACAGACATTCAACTTCCGCAAGGGAGAGTTTGCGCGTGTTCACTTCAGCTGCTCGGTAGCCTCAGATGGAGCGATAAGCATCCAGATCGCAAAGCAGGAGGGCACCTGGAAACCATGGTGGCGTGAGTACCGCATTGAGGTGGTTGGCCTGAATCCTCAAACCTCCGAAGCCTCTGTAAACAACCAGCCCTTGCCCGTGAATCAGGTGGAGGGGCGGTGGGGAATAACCATTCCAGCGGTCGCCTCGGGAAGCAGTATTCAGTTTCGTAGGTCGGCTGCGCGTTAGAAGCTTTCGCCTAATGCCAAGGTAGCGAGTAGATTCCACTTTCGTGCCATGGTGGCTTCCGTTCCGGAGAGCTTAGGATCGGTTGAGCGTTGGAAAGACGTCCTATGCGGCTCTGTATCCCGCAGTTCATCGTCATCTTCAAGGCGGCAATGCGGGTGAAAACATGAGTTTATTGATACAAAGAGATCCGTTCGCGGACATACACATCCCCGAGCCGCTGCAGGAGAGTCTGCAGCGGCATCGTGAAAACCTCGCGACTCTGGTGACGAACCTGCATTCAGTCGGGGTACACGAGTCGCAAATTGAGGCGAGCGTGTCGGTCATTGTCGACTCGTATAAACAAGAGTTGCTCCGCGCAATCAAAGCAATGGTGAGGTAGCTGTGGTGGATGCAAAGCTTCAGGATGAGCCAGGGCGCCTGGCTGCGCTGCACCGTTACGAGGTTCTGGATACGCCGCGAGAGGCGCCGTTTGAGCGCATCACCGGTCTGGTCCGAGCGGTGCTGAACGTCCCAATCTCCACGCTTTCGCTCATCGATTCGGACCGGCAGTGGTACAAGTCGTGTGTGGGTATGGACAGCATGGACCTGCCACGGGAATTCTCCTTCTGTACGCACACCATCCAGGCACGCGAACCGCTCCTCATACCGGATACCTTGCAGGATGCCCGCTTTGCGAAGTATCCGTCGGTGACGGGGGAGCCTTTTATCCGCAGCTATCTCGGTGTCCCGTTATGCAGTCCGGACGGTTACAACCTTGGTGCCTTATGCGCGCTGGATGTGAAACCGCGTGACTTTAGCCAGGGACAGATTGAAGTACTGAAAAGCTTTGCGGCGCTTGCGGTAGATGAACTGGAGCTGCGCAGGATCGCGCAAATCGATTCGCTCACCGGGGCAGCTACGCGAAGAAGCTTTCTCCTTGAAATGGAGAAGACAATCTCGAAGTTTCTCCGCCGCGGACAGACGGCTGCGCTGCTCACCATGGACATCGATCATTTCAAACAGGTCAACGATACCTTTGGGCATCCAGCCGGCGATACGGTGTTACGTACTGTAAGCGACAGGCTGCAAGGAGTCCTGCGCAAGGAAGACTTGCTGGGCAGACTTGGCGGCGAAGAATTTGGCATTTTGCTTCCCGATCTCGAGTTGCATCAGGCAGTCCAGGTAGCCGAGAAACTACGCTGCTGCCTGCAAGACACACCGTTCGAGCTGAGCGAGCCACTAAGGGTAACTGCCAGCTTTGGCGTTGCCGCGCTCGAGATGGACAGCGTCTCTCCCGAGTTGTGGCTTTCGAAAGCTGACCAGGCGCTCTATTCCGCGAAGAGGACCGGACGCAACAAATGCTGTGCCGCCGCGCTTGGGGAGGTCCTTGTAGGCGTCTAGGAGATTCGACCGCACATCTCGGTCCCGCGCCTGACGGCTAAGCTTTAGCAGCCTGCCTGCAAATTAGCTTTCCACATCGCGGTCGCCAACCATATGCAGCCGCATGAAGTTCGTCGCGCCCGATCTGGTGCGGGTACCGGCGACGATACCAACTACTTGCCGCTGTTGAACAAACCCGAGCTCTTCAAGAATTTTTTCAGCCATATCAACCAGCTTGTCCGTGTCGCTAAAGCGCTCGCACAGGATAGGATAGGTTCCCCACAGCAGCATGCTCCGATTGATGACCCGCTGGTAGGGGCTGAGGGCGTAGATGGGCGGGTCCGGGCGATACTTTGAGAGCAGGCGCACGGTACCGCCAGTCTCGGTGAAGATGGCGATGGCGGAGACCTCGAGATCCTCGGCAGAGTGCGCCATGCACTCGCAGATGGTCTCGGCGACGCTGAGCCGGGCAGCCCGCCGCGTGCGCTCCCGTGGCGGAGGGTCGACGCGGATTTGGTGCTCGGTCTCGCTGACGATCTTGGCCATCATGGCGATGGCTTCAACAGGATACTTGCCTGCGGCGGTCTCGCCGGAGAGCATGACGGCGTCGGTTCCGTCGTAGATCGCATTGGCTACGTCGGATGCCTCGGCTCGCGTTGGCCGGGGGTTTTCGATCATCGATTCCAGCATCTGGGTCGCGGTGATGACCGGCTTACGGAACTCCGCCGCGCGCTTGATGATGTGCTTCTGGATGGCCGGAACTTTCTCCGGCGGCACCTCAACGCCGAGGTCGCCGCGCGCAACCATGATCCCGTCGGCAACTTCCAGGATCGAATCCAGGTGCTCAATGGCCTGCGGTTTCTCAAGCTTGGCGATGACCCATGCGTCGGAGTTGAGCGCAGCGACGCGCTGCTTGACGTGGCGCACGTCCTCCGCGGTCCGCACAAAGGAGACCGCGACGGTGTCCACGTCCTGACCGATTGCAAAGATCAGGTCTTCTTCGTCTTTAGGGGTCAGCGAAGGCACGTTGACCGCGATGCCGGGAAGGTTGATTCCCTTTTTCTCTCCCAGAAGTCCACCGTTGACGATCTCGCAGACGACATCCACGCCCTCGATCCGAACGACGCTTAGCTCGATCAGACCGTCTGAGAGCAGGATTCGCGAGCCGGGCTCAAGGTTCTCAGCCAGCGTGGTAAAGACCGTGCTGACGAGCTGTGCGGTACCCTCGACGGGTCGAGGAGTGATCGTGAGCAGCTTGCCCGCCTCCAGCAGGACCGGCATGTGGTCCCGGAGGACACCGGTACGAATCTTCGGCCCTTGAAGGTCGGCCAGAATGCAGATTGGCTTCCGTTCCTCGAGCGCCACCTGGCGCACCATGCGGATGAGCTCCGCTTTCTGCTCGTGAGAGCCATGCGAGAAGTTCAATCGCGCCACATCGAGCCCCGCCTGAACAAGCTGACGAAAAAGCGGAACAGTGCTGCAGGAAGGGCCGAGTGTGGCAACAATCTTGGCTCGTCGCCCGCGCAATTGCGTAAGCCCAGCGGCTGCGTTGCGGGCAGTTTCAAAGGTGCTCGTCATCAGATGTTTCCGAATCTTTCCAAATCCTTGGCCGTTTGGACGCGAGGATCTTGCCTGACCGATATGCTCACTACGAAGGCAATTCTACCCGCTTGGCGCATCACGCCGGGAATCTCTGCACAATTCACTTACATTGCTTCACGCTTCCACCGTTGAAACGCGAGACACAGGCACATCAAGGCTGCTAACCACAGCGAGCCGGCGGTCCACCGGGACCCTTTACCCGAAGATGGCGGCGGCCGTCGCGGCAGAAGAGGAACCAGCGACAGCGGAACGAGCAGCACAGACCATATCCGCCTTTGCCAAAAGTTTCAGCAGTTTTTAGCAGGTTGAGCGAGCGCCTTGCTTATTCCTTCCACTTATTCAGGAACGCGGTGACGGATCCCTGGTCCATGTGCCGCATGTCGTTGAACTGGCCTGCGCGCTGCGAGGTGAGCACCTTGCCATTCGCGTCGACAACCGCGAGCGCTGGAACGCCCTTGCCGATAGGAACGCCATACTTCGCAGCAAGGTCGATGTTCTTATCCATGTGCCCGATAAAAATGTGGACCAGGACGAAGTTTTTCTCGAGCATGGCCAGGTTTGGCTGCTCGTGGAAGTAGATGTCGAGTACCTGGCAGTCGCCGCACCAGTCTCCGCCAAAGTCCAGGATGACGCGTTTGTGCTGAAGCCGCGCCTGCTTGAGGCCCGCAGCAATCTGCGTCTCAGGGTTAACGGTCTCGGAGTAGATGGCCCGCGGGAAATAGGGGTGCGCAGGCGGTTGCGGATCCTGCGCATGGGCTGCCGTCGTTAGAACCCCCGCCAGTGCTGCTGCTGCGACCATGACGAAACTCTTCATTGCTTGCTCCCATCCACGATGAACTACCGGCTTACTATAGTGGATGGTCGCGGAGGCCGGTTCGTCGCAGAGATGCGCCAACTCACCCCCTGATGCGGTACTCTCCGATATGCTCTCTCCCCCTGTTCTCCCAGCTCCGCTGATTGCGGCGTTTGCCGCGTGGGACACGGCTTCCGTAGCGACGCCGGCGGGTATGCGGCCATGACCAACGCATCTGTGAATCACCGGGGACGGCCAGCCCTGCCGCCCTGGCTAGGCTGGACGGGTGTGGCGCTAACTACGTTCTTCGCCTCGTTCATCCTCCCATTTTTCTTTCCGTCGCACCACCCGAGCTACTCGCGCGCCTACAGCGCAGGCGCAAACAACCGCGTTGCGATGATCGGCATTGGAAGCATCAGCGTGGCCGTAACGGCAGTCTGCTGGTGGCTGAACTTCAACCCTCTTGGGCGCTCCGCTCAAAGCCAGGCCGGAGAGAGAGATGACTCCATACCGCTGACCTACCATCACCTGCTTTGGGGCGTGGTCGCACTCGCCGGCTTTACGGCGGCACTTGGCTCATTTGTAATCCGGGATGGCTTTTATTACTCCGACGCAGGCTATTTCCTGACGCAGCTGCGAACCGGGCTCGTCTTTCACGGGCGCGTCTTCCGCGACTTCGAGTTCCCCTACGGCATCCTGCTCTACGAGTGGCCGGCGAGCTTCCTGCGAGTGCTTGGACTCCTCGGCGTCTCGAGGGTGGCCAGCTACATGGTCGCATTAGCCGCGGCGGAGGCACTAGGGGTTGCGCTGCTGTTTTACGTGGTTCGTGCGCTGCCGATGCGCAACAGCCTGCGCGTGGCGGCGTTCGCGCTGATCCTCTTTGGATCCCTGGACCCTCTGCTCGGGATCAATTACTCGCTGTTGCGCTTCGTTTTGCCGCTGGCGGCGGCGGTGCTGCTGGGCACGCGCCGGACGCTCGGCGGAGCGGTACTGGTGGCAAGCGTGGGCGAGCTGCTGATGCTGTTTACCTCACCGGAGCTCGGCCTGGCGTTTGGCGGAGCGGGGCTTGCCTTCGGCGTCTATCGAACACTGAGCGGTCGCCGCTCATGGCTCCTGGTAAGTGTGGCGACGCTTGCCGGGGTCGCCGTGTATGCAGGCACATCCGCGCACGAGTCGCTTGAGACACTGGGCAAATTTGCCAGCGGCGGCTTCAACCTGATTATCCAGCCCATACCGCACATTCTCGTGCTGCTGGTTACTGTAGTAGCTTTGGCGCCGCTTGTAGTGGTCTGGAGTCTGTGCGAGGCACCCGCGACCACACCTGTGCTGCTGCCGTTATACGTCGTCTCGCTCGGTCTGCTGCCGTCGGCGCTCGGCCGCAGCGACCCGCTGCACGTTTTCTTCAATGGCCTGGCAGGATCTCTGCTGGCGTTTGTTGCCCTCGATAAGGCTGTACAGCGCTGGCGCAGGATCGGAGTTGCGGTCATCGCGCTCACATTCTTTTACACGCAGGTGCAGGAGTTCTACTTCCTCAAGCCGCTGCTGAGAAATACGTTCTACAACATCGACCAGGGCGACACGTTGAGCGCGACGGCCTTGCAATCGCTCAAACAGACGCTTGGACCGCATCGCGTGCTCTTCCCCTGGAGTATGCCGCTTCGTTTGACAGATGCCTTGACGGCGTCCGGCCAGTTCCAACCGGATTACTTCTGCGTCATGCCGCTTGACCGGGACTCGGAGGAGCAGAAAGTCGCCGAAATGCGCCGCGCCGAGTTCCTCATGGTTCCGCGCGGATGGCAGCTGATTACGTCGGATGATATCGACAATGGTGGGTTTAAGCGCTTTCTGCGACTGGGCTACACGTACAAGGTGCGGCAGGCACCTTTCCTCGCCGGCTTGCTCATGTCCGACGAGCTCAAGCAGCACTGGACTCCGGCCGGGGTCTTCGGCACCTACACGCTCTACCGAAAAGCCCAGCCGCGACCCTAAGCGACGCAAACCTTCTGGATGAGGTCGCCATCCTATTACATGGTTTGCGGGATGCGGTCTGCAGCAAGGATCTTCGGCAAACCAAGGAGGAGTCTCCATGCTTTCGCTTCGTTCTCACACATTTCGCAATACGGTTCTGGCCGCCTCGCTTGTGGCCTTGACGGCATCGCCCCTGGCAGCAGCCAATGTTTCCACCGACTACGACCACAACGCAAATTTCCGCGCTTACCACACGTTCTCGTTCTACAAGGTCCAGACGTCCAATCCACTCTATGAACAGCGCATCAAGGACGAGGTGACCGCTGACCTTGCGAAAGCCGGGTACCAGATGGTTCCTTCGGGCGGCGACGTCTCGATCACCGCAATTGGCGGAGTCAAGAATAAGCAGGAGTACAACACCTTCTACGACGGCCTCGGCGGCGGAGGTTTCGGCTGGCG
>CAXTQE010000044.1:0-19915 GCA_964246225.1 uncultured Acidobacteriaceae bacterium
AGGCCAGCTCCGGCACCACACCGCCATACTGCGCGTGAAGCGCAATCTGGGTCGCCACCACGTTGGCCAGCACGGTTTTACCCTCGCGCACCACTGCCGCCGCCGTCTCATCGCAGCTGGTCTCGATGCCTAAAATTAAGCCCCGGCCACCCTCAAGTTTCTCCCGCATCTGCCGATGATAGGGGAGAGCGCATCCCCGTTTGTGGGATAGCGGCGAACGAACCGGCTGTTTACGTTAGAGGTGCCATGAACAACCCGATGATCACGTCCCCAAGCCACCAGATAACAGCGCAGGAAGCCCGCCAACCCGCGTACAACGGCCTTTACCTGATCAGCCGCAACCCTCGGCCCTCTGCCGGTCCTGCCCAGACCGCTTCGGCGCACGGCCTCACCCTTGCGAGCGGTCGCGTGTCGGGAACTTTGCCGCCTTCCGCGCTCCTCGAGACACACTCCGGGGAGAGCGTTCGAATCAAGCTTGCCGCCTGTTTTGGAGCGATTCTGACTGCGCCCCTGGTCTGGTGCCTGCATACCCTGCTGCTCTCGCACTCAACTCGGTAAACGGCGCGGAAGCGGCTCCGGTATGCTGAGACCAGCATGGCTCTGAGCCTCACCCGCACTCCTGCACTTATCGCCGCCCGTGCCATCGCCAAGACGCTGCGCTCGGCCGGAGCGGAGGCCTACTTTGCCGGAGGTTGCGTCCGCGATCTCCTGCTGGGGCTCGCGCCCAAGGACTTCGACGTAGCCACCAGCGCCACGCCCGACCGCATCGTCCAGCTCTTTGCCCGCACGCAGTCCGTAGGTGCGCACTTCGGCGTCATCCTGGTGCTCGACGAGATCGACGGCGAGTCCGTTGCGACCGAAGTGGCCACCTTCCGCAACGATGGCGCCTACCTGGACGGACGCCGCCCTGAGGCCGTTCGCTTCTCGACCGATCCCCGTGAAGACGTGCTTCGGCGGGACTTCACCATCAACGGCATGCTTCTCGATCCTTCCGGCTTCACCGACGAGGGCACCGCCGGTCCCCAAGCTGTGCTCGACTTCGTCGGCGGCCGCGACGATCTGGCCGCTCGCGTTCTCCGGGCCATCGGGTCTCCCGACCTGCGCTTTGAAGAAGATAAACTCCGCATGCTGCGCGGCATCCGCTTCGCCGCCCGGCTGGATTTGCACCTGGAGCCTGCGACCTTTGCCGCGATCCAGCAGCACGCACCCGAGCTCACCCAGGTCTCAAACGAGCGCATCCGCGACGAACTCACTCGCATGCTGACCGAGGGTCGTGCCCCGCGCGCCTTCGAATTGCTGCACGCCACCGGCCTGCTCCAGGTCATCCTCCCTGAGGTCGACAAGATGCGCGGAGTCGAGCAGCCGCCGCAGTACCATCCCGAGGGCGACGTTTGGGTGCACACCCTGATGCTGCTCGACCACCTGCCCGCCGGCGCCTCGCCCACCCTCGCCTGGGGCATGCTGCTCCACGATGTCGGCAAACCGGCCACGTATCAGCCACCCAACCCGCAGCGGCCCGGCGACCGCATTCGCTTCAACGGCCATGTGGAGGCAGGCATCCGCATGGCCGAGGTGATGCTCAACCGGCTCCGTTTTTCGAACGACGACTCGGCCCAGATCCTCGCGCTCATCTGCCACCATATGCAGTTCGGCGACATAAAAGCCATGAAGACCAGCACCCTCAAGCGCTTCCTCCGCACCCCGCGCTTTGAGGAGCACCTGGCCCTCCATCGCGCGGATTGTCTCAGCTCGCACGGCGACCTGCGGCTGTACGACTTCGCCAAAGACGCCTACGAGCACGAGGAGCCCGAGCAGCGGCGGCCCGCCCTGCTGGTCACCGGCCGCGATCTGATTGCCGCCGGCTACCGCCCCGGTCCGGGTTTCAAAGCCATGCTCGAGACCGCCGAGGACGCCCAGCTGGAGGGCGACATCACCTCCCGCGAACAGGGTCTGCACCGGATCGCCGAACTCTTTGGCCTGCCGCGCTGAGCACCAATGCAATTGACGACACTTCAAAGCCACCTGCCCATACGTCTGGGCCATGCAACCACCAGCCAACCCGGCGCTTCTATGTCTTGAGCAAAGGCGAAGATCGCCGCTGTTTAGTTTGGTGAGTTGTTCCAGGTACGAGCTCGCTTCCAACACAATCTTTACAGGCTAGCGGTTGTAGTGCCGCGATGCCTTTTCTGGAGGCTTCAGTGTCAAAATTTTCACTTCCATCGCTCCTCTGCCCCACGGAAACCGTCAACCGGGATCAATGGGAGACCGAGCGCCGCATGCTCGACTTCGAAAAGTCCATGAGCCACCTTACCCGCCGCGGCTTCCTTTCTGCCTTTGCCGCTGCAGCCGCCGTCGCGGCGATGGCCAATCCGGAACAGGCTCGCGCGCAATCCACGACCCCCGCCATTACCGATGTGCTCAACTTCGCGCTGAACCTTGAATATCTTGAAGTCAACTTCTACCTCAATGTTTCTGCCGGTACGACCCTTTCCGCTACCGACATGGGCGCCGGTGCCGTTGCTGCCGTTGGCCTGCCAGGAAAGCTGGCTCTGGACGCCGCAACCCTGGCCGTGGTTCAGGGACTTGCCAACGATGAGACGCACCACGTGGAACTGCTGCGCTCCACCATCACTACCCTCGGTGGCACCCCGATTTCGCAGCCGCTGATCAACTACGCCGCCCACGGAGCGATTACCACCCAGGCCATGTTTCTCGCCGCCGCACGGCAGTTCACAGGCCTGGGAGGCTCTGCGTACGTCGGCGCCGCTCAATTTCTTGTTTCGAATCCGAGTGTTCTTACCGTCGCGGCGCAGATCCTCGGTGCTGAGGGGCAGCACCAAGGCGCGATCAACTACTTGTGCGTCAACCAGAACATTACCAGCCCCGCAATCGACGCCCAGGACGTACCACCTTCCTCGAGCAACTATTTCACCGTCTCGGCAGGGAGCGCACTTTCGCCTTCCCGGGCAACCAACCAGGTTCTCGGCGTAGTGTACGGAACATCGACAGCTGCCACCACAACACCGGCAGCCAACACCACCATGGGCGGCTTCTTCCCGAATGGCCTCAACGGCAACATTAAGTCCACCTAGGCGCAGCAAGCATGCGAGACCCATCGCCGCCTCATTCACCGCCGACCCGATCTTCAAGGAGTGCACCCCATGTCTCACCCGCTTACGGATCCAAGCTTCAACCCGCTTTCAACAGACGTGATGGATCTCACGCGCCAGCGCTCCACCGCACTGCTGAATCGTCGCACCTTTGCCACCTCGCTTGCTGCGGCAGGTACCCTTGCCACGGTAGGAGCTCTCGGTTGCAGCACCGGTAGCGTTCCCCTGACCAGCGTTGCCACGACCCCTGCCGTCGTAGATGTGCTCAACTTCGCCCTCAATCTTGAGTATTTCGAAGCAAACTTCTACACCTACGTGACTACGGGTGGCGGCCTGCAGAGTGGCGCCCAGGGCACAAGCCCCGGCACGGTCTCCGGCGGAGCCAAGGTGACGTTCGTCAATCCGATTGTGGCCAGCGCGGCAAATCAGCTTGCCCTTGATGAGCAGGAGCACGTCAACTTTCTGATCAACACCATCAAGACCCTCAACGGCACTCCGATCAGCATGCCAACCATCAACCTGGCTCCGGCTGGCGTCCCAGCTGTGACCACCGACGCGACGTTTCTTGCAGCGGCACGCCAGTTTGAGGGAGTCGGCGTAAGCGCGTACATAGGCGGAGCACAGTACCTGACCTCCACTCTGCCTGGCCTTAGCTACGCTGCGCAGATTCTCGACACGGAAGCGCAGCACGCAGGCTTCCTCCGCGAACTTTGCATTACGCTCGGCGTCAGCTCTCCCGCGGTTGACTCCCAGGATCTGCCGCCAACTTCGACCTCGGTGTTCAACACGAACGCCAACGGCCTAACCCCACTTCGTACCACGTCGCAAGTTCTGCAAATTCTGTATGGAGCTCCGGGCGCGATCGGCGTGTCCAAAGGCGGCTACTTCCCTAACGGACTCAACGGCAATATCGCAACCTCGTAGACCAGAGGGCTTGTCTTTTTGCCCATCCATCGCAGCTGAACGCGATGGATGGGTTTTTCCTTGCCGCTTGACCACAGGCAATCTCTCATGAGTTCACCTGTTTTCGACACTCTCGTCCTTGGTGCCGGGGTTGCTGGCCTTGCTGCCGCGCGCACCCTGGCCGAGGCCGGCCAGACTGTTGCTGTTGTCGAAGCTCAGCCCCGCATCGGAGGGCGCATCCTGACCCGCCGCGAGGGCACAGAGGTGATCGAGCTTGGCGCGGAGTTCGTGCACGGTCGCGCCACAGAGCTTTGGCTGCTGCTGGAAGAGGCTGGTCTGGCTGCGTATGAGCGCACCGGAGAGTTCCTCGAGTCTGGCGCAGATGGCGTCCACTCCTCACAACGCCAGGAGGACGCATCCCTCGATCCGCTTGAACAGCTTAAGCATTTTACTGGCCCCGACTGCTCCTTTGCCGCATGGCTGGAGCGCCTGAACCTGTCCGCGGAGGAACGCGCAGAGCAGCTCGGGTATGTCGAGGGCTTCAACGCCGCGGACGCCCGCGAAGCCTCCGCGCTTGCCCTTGGCCGGCAGCAGCGCGCCGAGGATGAGATCGAGGGCGAGCGCAACTGGCGGCTCACCCAGGGCTACGACCAGCTTCCCAACTTTCTGCTCCAGCGCTTTGAAGCCGCTGGGGGCACCCTGCTTCTCGACTGTCCCGTCGTCTCGATTGCCTGGTCGCGCGGCCGCGTCGAGCTCACCACGGCCGGCGGTCGAGAATTCCGCGCGCGCCGAGCCGTGATCACGCTTCCCCTGGGCGTACTCCAGGCCGGCTCTGTCCATTTCGAGCCGCCGCCTGCCGCCATCCTCGAAGCGGCTCGCCGGATGCGCATGGGTCAGGTGTTCCGCGCGACCATGGTGTTTGACCGCCGCCTCTGGCCCGAGTCCATGAGCTTCCTGATTGCGCGCGCCGCTGCCCCGTCGGTGTGGTGGACCGCGCACCCCGCCCACAGCCTGACTCTTACAGTGTGGAGCGGCGGCCCGAGCGCTTTGCCGCTGCTTGCGCTGACACCGGCGGAACTTGAGCTTCGCCTCACGGAGTCCTTTGCCGCGGCGCTCCAGCTCGATCAGGCGGAGGTTCAGGCCGCGCTGATCTCGCTGCACACGTATCCCTGGCACAGCGATCCCTACGCTCGCGGCGCGTACTCCTGGGTGCCCGTCGGCGGGCTTGATGCATCGGAGAGGCTGAGCCAACCGGTCGAAGACACCCTCTTCTTTGCCGGCGAGCACACCGACACGACCGGCCACTGGGGAACCGTGCACGCCGCCCTGCGCTCCGGCCTGCGCGCCGCCAGGCAGGTCCTGCTCGGCTGAACAGCTATGCTTGGGGCAATGTCGCTGCCCCGTCTATCGATACAGATCTTCCAGTCTGCGCTTGCCGCAAGTCTGCTGATCTCGGCGCTCCTGTCGCTCGTGTGGACCATCCACTGGCCGCTGGTGGGCGATGCCGCGCTGATCCACTACATCGTCTTCCTCACCGGGCACGGTATGGCTCCTTACCGCGTCCTCGGTGACATGAACATGCCCGGCTCTTTTCTGGTCGAGAGTGCCGCCATGCACCTCTTCGGCGGAGGCGCGCTCGCCTGGCGGCTGTTCGACTTCACCCTCCTCTCAGCTGCGGCCTGCGCGTTTTTTGTCATCACCGGCCCGGGCCGTCGCCTTGCGGGCCTCTTCGCTGCCAGCCTTTTCGCGCTGGTCCACGCCCGCGATGGCCTGGCGGAGGGCGGCCAGCGCGACCTCACGATGGCCGTCGCACTGCTTGCTGCGACGGCTTTTCTTCTGCTCGCGATTCGCACGCGAGCCCTTTGGCCCGCTGCCCTCTTCGGCCTGCTCTCGGGGCTTGCCCTGACGATTAAACCGACGGCCCTGCCCCTCAGCCTGACTCAGCTCGCGGTGGCCGTCTGGGTTTTGCGTCGCCGCGAGCATTCCTGGCGGCTACCGCTCGGCGCAGCCCTGGTCGCGATGACCGTCTTCCCTTGTTGCGCGCTCGGCTTCCTCCTTCAGCAGCACGCCTTTGCCGCTTTTCTTGAGGGCCTCCGCACCATCGTGCCTTACTACGCCAGCCTTGGCCACCGGCCCCTCGGCTATCTGCTGCTGCACAGCCTCTCCCCGCTGCTGGCCGTGGTCCTACTCTGGCTGACCGTGCTGGCTCTGGCCCGCCCGCCGCTTACCCTCGAGCGGGCTCTGCTCTTCTGCGGCGTCTTCTTCGGCCTCTGTTCCTACGTCATCCAGGCCCGCGGTCTGCCCTACTACCGCTATCCTCTGCTGGCCTTCCTGCTTCCGCTCATGGCGCTCGACCTTACGGGCCTGCTTCCAGCTTCAAGCCCACCTACCCCACGTACCCGCGCCGCTACAGCTTTGGCCGTCCTTGCCCTTAGCCTCGGCGGTCTCTGGATCGCCCCTCAATCGGCTTTCCTGATCCACCGCTTTCGCTGGCAGGAGACCGACTTCATCTCCTCGCTCGAGCAGAACCTCAACCGCCTCGGCGGCTCTCGGCTGTCCGGCCACGTCCAGTGCATCGACTCCATCTCCGGCTGCGGCGCAACGCTTTACCGTATGCGCCTCGTGCAATCGACCGGCGTTTTGTCGGACTTCCTCCTCTTTGGCCCCGAGAACGTCCCCGTCGTGCAGAAGACCCGCGCCAGTCTCTTCACCACGCTCGACCAGCATCCTCCGCAGGTCATCGTGGTCAGTAGCTGGCTGCACATCCATGGCCCCGGCGACTTCCACAAGCTTGAGCGCTGGCCCGCCTTCGAGCAACTTCTCGCCCAGCGCTATCGTCTCGACACGGCCTGGTCGCCAAACCATCCCATGCGCTGGTGGAGCCGGGAAGAGATGTCCGCAAGCTACCGCATCTACGTGCTCCGGTGATCGATCGCGCCAAATCGCTCCTCGGGGACCATAGGCCGCCGGCGCGCAAATCGCATCTGAGTAAGTATGGCTGTCACCAAAGCGCTGCTTAACACTCCCCTGGACACAACGCCGAACACATTCATTACCGTCAATGGCCGTACCGTGGAGGCTCATCTTGGGGAGCACTTGATTGAAGCGTTGAACCGCGACGCGGCTCACCTGCACCAGAAGCAGGTGCCCCAGGTGTGCTACCTCCCGCAGATGGGACCCATCCAATCCTGCGACACCTGCATGGTCAAGGTCAGCGCCACACCTGGTGAGCCGGGGCAGCTCGTCCGCGCCTGCGCTACGCCGGTGACCGCGCACATGTCGGTAGCGACCGAGGGCCACCAGGTCGATATCGCCCAGCGCGAAGCCTTCGATCGCATTCTTCAGAATCACATGCTGTATTGCACGGTTTGCGACAACAACAACCAGAACTGCACCATCCACAACGCCACGGGCGACCTCGATGTGAAACACCAGGCGCGTCCCTATCTCAAAAAGCCGTACGCGAAGGATGAGACCAACGCCTTTTATCGCTACGACCCCGACCAGTGCATCCTTTGCGGCCGCTGCGTGGAAGCCTGCCAGAACGTGCAGGTCAATGAAACTCTGACCATCAACTGGGAAGATGCGCACCCCCGAGTCCTTTGGGATGGCGGCCACACCATCGACGGCTCCTCCTGCGTCAGCTGCGGCCACTGCATCAGCGTTTGCCCTTGCAACGCGCTGATGGAGAAGTCGATGATCGGCCATACCGGCTACTTGACCAACATTCCCGCGCCCGTGCTCGACGACATGATCGAGGTTGTCAAAGGCATTGAGCCACCCATAGGCTACGGACCCATCCTTGCGCTCAGCGAGATTGAAGCGGAGATGCGCAAGCAGCGCGTCAAGCAGACCAAGACCGTCTGCGCGTATTGCGCTGTGGGCTGCAGCTTCGACGTGTGGACCCGCGACCGCCACATCCTTAAGATGGAGCCGACCCACGGCCCTGCGAACGGTATCTCCACGTGCATCAAGGGCAAGTTCGCCTGGGGTCACATCAACTCCGATGACCGCCTCACCACGCCGCTGTTGCGCGACGGCGACACCTTCAAGGCCATCTCCTGGGACCAGGCGCTTGACCTGATCCAGGAAAAGTTCACCTCCATCAAGCGCGACCACGGCCCTGACGCCCTCGCCTTCATCGCCTCTTCGAAGACCACCAACGAGGAGAGCTACCTGATGCAGAAGCTCGCCCGCGCGGTCGTCGGCACCAACAATGTCGACAACTGCGCCCGCTACTGCCAGAATCCCGCCACCAAGGGCCTGCAGCGCACCGTCGGCTACGGCGGCGACTCGGGCTCCATCGCCGATATCGAGAAGGCCGGCCTGGTGCTGATCATCGGGGCCAACCCCGCTGAAAATCATCCCGTGCTCGCCACCCGCATCAAGCGTTCGCACAAGTTTCGGGGGCAGCGCCTTCTCGTGGCCGACCTGCGCAAAAACGAGATGGCCCAACGCGCCGACCTCTTCTTCCGGCCCAAGCCCTCGACCGACGCCGCCTGGCTCTGTGGCGTCGCCAAGTACATCCTCGACCAAAACCTCCACCAGCCGAAATTCATTGAGCAGTGGGTGAACCACTTCGAGGAGTACAAGGCCTCGCTTGAGCCATACACGCTCGAGCATACCCAGCAGATCACCGGGATCCCGGTCGATACCCTCATCCAGATCGCCCACGAGATCGTCTCTGCCGACGGCGTCTGCATTCTCTTCGCGATGGGCGTAACGCAGCACTGTGGCGGCTCGGATACAGCCACGGCGCTTTCGAACCTGCTGCTGCTGACGGGCAATTACATGCGCCCCGGTGCCGGCGCCTACCCGCTCCGCGGCCACAATAACGTGCAGGGTGCCAGTGACTTCGGCTCCATGCCCGATGTTTACTCTGGCTACCAGCACGTAAACGACGCTGAAGTTCGTGCGAAGTTTGAAGCCGACTGGAGCGTCACCCTGCCCACGTCCACCGGCAAAGACAATCACCAGATGATCGACGCCATTCTCGAAGGCTCGCTCAAAGCCCTCTACATCAAGGGTGAAGACACCATCACCTCGGACTCGAACGCCAACTATGTCGGCGACGCGCTTCGCAAACTTGAATTCCTGATCGTCCAGGACATCAATTTTTCCGAGACCGCCCGCTACGCCGACCTTGTTCTTCCTGCCGCAACATCGCTCGAAAAGGAAGGCACCTTTACCAACACCGAACGCCGCATTCAGCGCATCTACAAGGCGCTTGAGCCGCTGGGTGACTCCAAGGCTGACTGGGAGATCCTTCAGTTGATCGCCAACCGGCTTGGTGCCAACTGGAAGTACGAACACCCCTCCGACATCATGGACGAGGTCGCCCGCCTCACCCCGCTCTTCGCCGGAGTTACCTATGACCGGCTTGACGGCTACGCCAGTCTCCAGTGGCCCGTGCATGCCGACGGCACCGACACGCCTCTCCTCTTCACCGAGAAGTTTCCTTTCCCGGATGGCAAGGCACGTTTCTTTCCCATTGAGTACCTTCCCCCGTCGGAAGAGTCCACCGACGTCTTTGACCTTCACCTGAACAACGGCCGGCTGCTTGAACACTTCGAACAGGGCTCGATGACTCGGCGTACCCCCGGCATTCAGGCCATGACTCCCGATACCTTCGTTGAAGTTTCCCCCGAGCTGGCTGCCGAGCGGGGCATCACCACCGGTCGCCACGTCCAGCTTCGCTCCGCGTACGGCCGCGTCAAGGTGCAGGTCGTCGTCTCCGATCGCGTCTCCGGCAAGCAGCTTTACATGTCGCTCAACTCGGTCGAAGAGCCGGTCAACCGCGTCACCAGCAGCCACACCGACCGCGCGACCCACACCCCCGCGTTCAAGGAAATGTCGGTTGAGATGGTGATTTTGCCCGAACAGGGACCGAATCCCCTGCCGCCCGGCAACTTCCGCCATGGCCACCGCACGCCGCAGCCCGGAGTCGAGATCGAGCGCAAGTGGGCGCTTCCGAGCTACCATCTTCCCGGCACGCAACCTGGCGACGAGCTCGTCCAGATCAAATCCACCACTATCTAAGGAGCTCTCCCGTTGGCCAATCCCATTGCTTTCAAGCCCAAGGTGAACCCCAAGCAGGAGCGCGAGCGCCAGTTAGCGGCCGCTCCGTCCTCTCACTCGGAAGAGCTGCTGGTTGTTTATGACATCCTGAAGGCTGCACACGCCAATGGAACCCTCGATCTGATCAACGGCCTGGTGGGCGGACGTGACATCATCGCCGGAAAGCTGGCCGAGTACGCCAAGCTTCCCGGAGGCATCAACGCGATCCGCAACCTGCTCGCCGCCAGCAAAATCCTCATGGCGCTCGACCCCGAGACCCTCGACAGCGTCAGCAAAGCCCTGGTCACGGCCACGGGCCAGCACAGGAATGAAACCGAAGCTCCGTCGCTTTGGGAGCTCGGCAAACGCGCCGTCAGTGAAGACAGCCGCCGTGGTCTGTCGCTGCTTACCCTCATGCTCAGCGGCCTAGGCCGCAACAGGAACACGCCACAGGATCACACCAGCCCCATCCGCGAAACCGTAACACCGGTGCAAAGCTCCGCTCCCATTCTCGTCGGCGCTGCGGTTTGTCTCGGCTCCGCGCTGGTGCTCTTGCTGCGGAAAAAATCCTAAACATGCCAACCGAAGAGCAAGCTCAAACGCACGCCGCAATCAGCGCTTTCGGGGAAACGGTGAACTAACCCTCGGTCGCTTCCGCTATCCTACCCGGATATGATCTCCGTCCTCATTTTGACGCGCGACGAAGAACGCGACCTACCGGGAGCCCTCACCTCCGTCGCCTGGTCGGACGACATCCATGTCCTCGATTCCCACTCCACCGACGCGACCATTGCGCTCGCCCTGGCCGCGGGTGCCCATGTTGCCCAGCGTTCCTTCGACAACTACGCCGCGCATCGCAACTTCGGCTTCACCCTCCCTTTCAAGCATCCCTGGCTCCTCATCCTCGACGCCGACGAACGCCCGACCCCGGCGCTCTCCGCCGAGATGCAACGGTGCGTTGCCGCAGCTTCTGCCGAAACCTCCGGCTTCCGCCTCCACCGTCGCGACTTTTTTTTTGGGACGTGGCTCAGACACGCCCAGCTCACTCCGCTTTACATTCGCCTGGTTCGCCCCGAGCGCTCACGCTGGACCCGCTCCATTAACGAGGTGCTCGAAGTCGATGGGCTCATTGCCGACCTCATCGAGCCGCTCGACCACTTCCCGTTCTCGAAGGGCATCGCCCACTGGATCGACAAGCACAACCGCTACTCGACTATGGAGGCCCAGCTGATCCACTCGCAGTCCGGGCTCCAGAGGCCTTCGCTGCGCACCGCGCTAGGTCTAGGCCCGGGCGACCCTGATTTCCATACCCGCCGCCTGCACCAAAAAGCGCTCTTCTATAAGCTTCCTGGCCGCCCTTGGATCAAGTGGGGGTACATGATGTTCGTTCGCGGCGCGCTGCTCGATGGCCCGGCCGGCCTGGCCTACGCCACGCTGCAAAGCTTCTACGAGTACCTGATCGTGCTCAAAACCAAAGAACTGCAAAGCAATCGCCTCCGGTAAACTTGCCGTGAGGTCTCCGCTGCAATGTACCTGTTCCTGCGCTTGCTTTTTTCCGTGGCGCTCGTCGGTTCCGTCACCTCGTCCATCTACTGCCTCATGGTGATCGCGGCGGCCGCTCGCTTCGGCCTGCGCAAGCGCCGCGAGGAACGTGTCCCACCCGACTTCACTCCGCCGCTCAGCGTTCTCAAGCCTCTTCACGGCACCGAGCCGGGCATGGAACGCAACCTCGAAACCTTCTTCGAGCAGAACTACCCTGCGCCCTTCGAACTTCTCTTCTGCGCCCGCCACGCGACAGACCTCGGATTGCAGCTCGCGCAACAGGTCGGCACCCGCTACCCTCACGTCCGCGCCCAGTACCTGACCTGCGGCGAGCCCATGCCAAAGTTCCACAACGCCAAGGTCTACTCGCTCGAAAAACTTGACTCCGTCGCCCAATACGACCTCTACATCACCTCGGACGCCGATGTGCGCGTCGCCCCCGACTACCTCCTGCGCATGGTCCAGAACCTCCGCGACCCTGAGCTTGGCATCGCCTCCTGCGTCTACGTCGGCACCGCCTATGGAGGCCCGCGCGCCAGCTTCGCCGCAAAACTCGACGCGGTCGGCAAGTCCGTGGAGATGACCTCCGGCGTCCTGGTCGCGGACATGATCGAAGGTACGAAGTTCGCTCTCGGCGCTACCATGGCCACCCGCCGCCAGAGCTTCCAGCGCGTGGGCGGCTTCGGCGAGCTGGGGCAGTTCTATGCCGACGACTTTGAACTTGGCAATCGCCTCGCCAAGCAGGGAGCCGGCGTCAAGATGGCCACCCACGTCATCAAGCTCATGGTGCAGGACACGCCCTTCTGGATCTCCTTCCGCAACCAGCTGCGATGGATGCAATCAACCCGCCGCTCCCGCCCATGGGGACACCTCGGCACCGGTCTCACGTTCGCGATGCCCTTTGGCCTGCTCGGTCTCTTTTGGAGTTTGCTCGCCCATCGGCCCGTCGCCGGCCTTGTTTGGCTCGCGGCGATGATCCTCAATCGCTGGCTCCAGGCCACGGCCATCCTCTCCGTCCTCGGGGACCCGGACCTGCTGCGCAACATCGCCATCTACCCTCTCCGCGACCTGCTCGGCAGCCTTTTATGGTTCGGCAGCTATGGCGGCGACAAGTTCTATTACCGCGGCAAGATCTACACCCTCAAATCCGGCGGACGAGTAGAGGCTCCAGAATAAACACAGACAACCACGACCTAGAGATTTACCCAGCTAGTAATACGTGTGCCGAACCCTTAGGTTTTAGGAATGATGGCCACGACAGCTCAGCCGCGACTCTTTCAAAACTTTGTTTTGAGAAGCTTGGACTACCAAAGCCTCGAACGGCTTCAGTTGACCCCTGTAACGGTGCAGTCAGGACAAAAGATTGCTGCTCCCGATCATCCCATCCGTCGGCTTTTCTTTTTTGAAGCGGGCTGCGCGGGTGTGGGTGTTCTGACTATGGACGGCAACGTAATTGAGACCGCTATTCTGGGTCACAGGTCCGTCGTGGGGGCGGATGCCCTGCTGGGTGTGTGCACTTCAAGGCAGGAAGTGATCGTTCGCTCTCCCGGCCATGGTTTCGTCTGTGCCACGGCTTGTGCCCTTGAGGAGTTTTCCCGACATGGCAAGTTCCACGACCTGATCCTGAGATCGATCCATACCCAGCTCATCCAGAGCAGCCAGATTGCCGCTTGCAATGCATGTCACGATGCCAAGCAGCGCCTTTGTCGTTGGCTGCTTCACAGCCAGGATGAGTCTGGCGTTCCACAGGTCTATGCGACTCAGGAAAGCCTCGGGGAAGCCCTTGGGATTCGCCGGACCACGGTGTCGATCATCATGGAGCAGCTTCAAAAGAGAGGACTGGTCCACTACAAGCGCGGCCAAATCTCTCTTCTTGACCGGTCTGCTCTGGAAGCCTGCGCGTGCGAGTGCTACAAGGTCCTGCGGGACGCGCCACCGCGCCAGGAACCTTTAAAGTATGTCCATCCATCGCCGCAGCGCCTGGGGCTTCTGGATTACGGGCGCAGGTCAGTGACCAGCCCATTTGCGATGGCATAACGTGTCAGCTCAGCCGTCGTTCGCAGGCCCAACTCATCCATCAGGGTTCCCTTGTGAAAGTCGACAGTCTTGACGGAGATGTTCAGAGCGCTTGCGATTTCCTTGGCTTGCCTGCCGTAAGCGATGAGGACCAGAACCTCGCGCTGACGCGGAGTAAGCGGATCACTGAAAAAGGCCGTGGGATTGTGTGACATGGCACCGCCTTTGGAGTGCTCCAGCTCTTTCGGCACGGCAAGAACGGTCAGGTAGTACTGATCGCTCAGGGTAGCCCGCACTGCTTCCATCAACTCCGTAGCGGCGGATTGCTTCGCTACATACCCTCTCGCGCCGGCGCGGAAGGCTGCCAGGACGTGAGTGGCACTGAGTTGCTGCGTCAGGACGATCACCTTGGTTGCCGGAAGGGCTGCCATAATGTGCCGCGTCGCTTCGATGCCGTTCAGTTCAGGCATGCCAATGTCGAGAACGATGAGGTCCGGAGAGAGCCGCATCGCTTCGGTCACCAGGGCTCGCCCATTTCTGGCAACACCGACGATCTCCAGTTCAGGAGAGAGCATTTGAGTGATGCCGGCCAGCATCAACTCGTGATCGTCGGCAATGAGCAGGCGTTTAGACATGCTCTTCAAACGGTATGTCCGCCGCGACCGTCGTCCCTTCCCCCAGCACTGAGGTGACCGACAATGTACCGTGGGCAAGGCGAGCACGTTCTTTCATCGTGATCATGCCAAGGCCCGAGGGCGCATCTGGGCTGCCTTTGCTCTCCGCATCGAAGCCTGCGCCAAGATCTCTTACCTCAAGGTGGAGATTGGCGCCACGTGCTTCCAGGATCACTTTTACATGCGTGACTCCGGCGTGCTTGGCGACATTGCGGAGAGCTTCCTGCGTAATGCGGTAGAGAGCCGTCGCGGCTGGCTGAGGCGGAACGGCAGGCAGGTCACGGCTGACGTAGCTCGCGGGCATGCTCTCACGGCTTCCAAACTCCTTTACCAGCGACTTGAGCGCCGCCGACAGGCCAAGGTCGTCCAAAATCGCCGGATGGAGCTGATGCGACATTCCACGTACATCCGTACTCAAAGCTTCCACGTGGCCGCATGCCTCGCCAATCTTCCTGGTTGCGTCGACATCCAGTTTCGAAGAATCAAGACTGTTCAGAAGCAGGTTGAGCAGGCTCAGTCTCTGGCCCACGTCGTCATGCAACTCACGCGCCACCCTTTGCCGCTCCTCCTCCTGGACGGTGAACAGGTGTCCAGTCAGGCCGCGAAGCTCCTGCTGGGTGCGGTCCAGTTCTCGTGCGGCGGACTCAACCTCGCCCTCCAGCGTCTCTTTGCGGCGGTTCATGGCGAACTCCGCCTGCCGCCGCAGGGTGATGTCTTCCATGGTGATCAGAAGCACCCGGTCGCCATCGTCGGCCACGGCCGTTGCTCGCAAAAGCAGGGTCTTGGGACTGGAGGAGCTGGACTCATGCTCCAGGGTGACACTGCTGCCTGCTTCCCCGGTCAGCAACTTCTGCAACGATTCGCCGATCCCGTCCATGCCCCAGAGATGATGCATCAGCTCCGGCAAATCGCGTCCTGTAAGCTCGCTCGCGCGCATCTGCGCCAGATCGCGAAAGGCCGTGTTGACGCTGCGGATGGTGCAATCCCGGTCCAGCACTACGACCGGCACGGGAACGCTCTCCACGACGGACCGGGAGAAGTCTCGCGCTTCCATCAGGCCCTGCTGGCTGCTGCGAAGCTGATCGATGTCTACCAGCACGACCACCAGGCCTTCGATCCTGTTGTCGGAGGTGCGGTACGGCCGGATGCGCAACAGGTACCAACGCCCGTCCCGGTCCTTCACCTCGGACTCATGGGTGCCCAGCGTGTCGAGCACTTGCCGAAGAAGCGGTTCCAGGTTCTCGATACTGAGTTGCAGCCGGATATCGCTGAGAGGACGGCCAATGTCCGAAGGCAGCACGCTGATGAGCTTCTGCATCGGCGGCGTGAACTGGCGGATGTGCAGGTCGCTCGTGAGCATCAGCAACGGTATGCTCACGCTGTTGAGCAGATTGCGAAGGTCGTTCCCCGTTTGCTCGAGCGCGGTATTCCTCTGCTGAAGCTCGTCGTTCACGGTTTGCAGTTCTTCGTTGGTGCTTTGCAGCTCTTCCTTCGTGGTTTCCAGCTCTTCGTTGGTGCTTTGCAACTCCTCGTTTGCGGATTGGATCTCTTCGTTCGCGGAGACGAGCTCCTGATTGCGCGCATCGCGTTCTTCCACCAGCGTCTGCAGATGAAACCGGGTCCCGTTTAGGTCGTTGCGCAGCTGTACGATCAGCCGGTCCTTCTCATCCTCGCTCACCTCCGGAAGCGGCAGCGCTTTGGGAGCGGCCCCGCCATCGCTGTCGGCGGGCGTCTGGAAGAGAACAAGAAAGCAGCGTGACCGAACGCCGGTGTTCGTAATCGGCAACACGTCGATTTGGAAGTTTCGCGGTCCCTGATCTCCGCCAAAAGTGGTGATGGTGGTAGACACAGGACTGTTTTCATCGATGGCGCGCTGAACGGCCTTTTGCACGTCACCTACGATATCGACACGCAGGACGCGCCCCAGGTGCCAGCTGACGGCACCGGGAGAGAGCTGGATAAGCGGGCTGGTCTGCCCACGCGACTGCACGACAATCATGCCTTCATCGACGACCAGCGCCGGGGGACCGAAGCGCGCCAGCACAATGCGGTCGGCCGCGCGCTGCAGATCGGCCTCCGGCCACAGCTCGCCGTCGTCGGTCAGACTCGAGCGGCTCCCCGGATTCGTGCGGGAGAAGCGATACTCACGGGGCGCGGAAAGTCCGGGGGACAAACTACCGCCGACCTTCGTGTAGATCTTATGCTTGCGGTCAACCGTCGCGAACGCATCCCCATAGTCGCGCAACCCTTCCGACATTCCCAGCAACATGAAACTGCCAGGATCGAGCGAATAATGGAATGTCGACATGATCTGACGCTGCAGCGCCGAGTTGAAGTAGATCATCACGTTGCGGCAGCTCACGATGTCCATGTGAGAAAACGGAGGATCGTTGCAGAGGTTTTGGCGGGCGAAGATGCAGAGGTCGCGCACGCGTTTCGAGACCTGATATCCGGTGTCGATCCGCAGGAAGAAGCGACGCAGGCGCTCCGGCGAGATGTCGGTGGCGATGGTATCCGGATAGACCGCCGTGCGGGCCTTCTCAATGGAGCGCTCGCTGGCATCCGTACCGAACACCTGCACGGGCGTGTCGAGATTGTTGTTGCTGATGTGCTCGAGCACCGCGATGGCGAGGGAGTAAGCCTCCTCGCCGGTGGAGCAGCCGGCGCACCAGATGCGAATTGGTTTTCCAGCCGGTCTACGTTCCAGCAGTGCCGGGAAAACTCGTGTTTGAAGAGCTTCCCAGAAGTCCGTATCGCGGAAAAAACGGGTGACATTGATCAGAATGTCTTCCTGCAGTGCCCGGATCTCATCGGAGCGCGCCTGCAGAAAGCGATGGTAATCGTTCAGGTTCTCAACCCGCAGCAGCACCATCCGCCTGGCCATGCGCCGGCGAATCGTCTCCGGCTTGTACAGGCGAAGCTCCAGGCCGGACTGGTTGCGAAGCAGCTGGAGGATGCGCTGGAACGCCTGGTCGTCGCCTTCCGGCCCGAGGCCACGCTCGAGGGTGCGCATCTCCGGCTTGCCGAATTCGTGCGCGATCCGTTCCAGTTCCAGCGCAAGCCCGTGCGGAGGAAGAATGACGTCCACATGGTCTGCCTTGATGGCACTGCGCGGCATACTGGACTGGGTGGCTGATTCTGGACTCTGCACCAGGGCGAACCCGCCTTCGCCCTTGATGGTCTTCAGCCCTTCGGCACCATCTCCGTCCCCGCCCGAAAGAATAACTCCCGCGGAAAAGTTCTTCTGGTCCGCCGCTACGGAGCGGAAGAACAGGTTGATGGTCGCCGGACTGCGGTCTTTTGGGTCGCGCGTCTGCAGACGAAAAGTCCCACCCTGCAGCTCAACGAGGTGATTCGGCAGCAGCACATGCACCTGGTTCGGGCGCGGCTGCTGACCTTCTTCAATCGGCACGACCACCATCTTCGTGTGCCGCTGCAGCAAGGAGACGATCTGGCTTTCATAATTGGGCGCGAGATGCGACACCAACACAAACGACATCCCGGTCTCCGGGGACAACTGGTCCAGCATCTCGCGGAACGCCTGCAGGCCTCCCGCTGAGGCTCCGATCGCCACGACGGGATAGGGCAGAGATGGATCGCCCAGCTCGCTTCCGTCGGTCTCTACAAGGGCCGTACGAGCTTCCGCAGAAGAATCTGACTCCTCGTCGATGCCCTGCGAAGGCCCGGGCCGATATTCCACGTTTCCCGACAGCTCGGACGGTGCTTCTTCCGGCTCACCGGAGGCGAACGCCGGATTCCTGGGTTCTGCCATTCCATCACTCCATCTTTGGAAGCGGTTCTGTGGCCCTTGCCTGGCTTAGGCACTCTCCCCGAACCGAGCAAAGGTGCATTGAATAGGAAACCTTAGTCATTCTAGTGCTTCCCTGGTAGGGTGTCACGTGAAACGCTAGCAGCAGCAAGGAGACCAAAATGAAGAGCTTCGGTGAGCTTCAAGAGGAGACGCGGGCCGTGCAACTAAGCTTCTTGTTGACGGATATTGGTGCCGCCAATACGTTTTTAGACGTGGCTCATACCACCGGAGACGCAGCAACCCGCGTGCGCAACGTGCAGCACGCGCAGGAGGCGTACAGCATGATTGCCCGGATGTCCGGGAGGGTGCAGATGAGTTCAGAGGACGGAGAGGACCTGCGGGTAAAGCTGGAGATGCTGAAAAAACGGCTGGATGCGATGGAAGCTTCAGGAAAAGAGCCTTCGCGGTAGGCTCAACCAGCAATCCTGCATCAGAAAACGTATGGTGACACGCGACAGGATCGTGATCGGAGCTTCGGCGGGAGGGGTTTCCGCCCTGCGCGAGCTTGTCGCGGGACTTCCTGCCCACCTGCCCGCAGCCATTTTCATCTCGCTTCATATGTTTGAGCGCGGTGAGTTGTTTCTTCCCGACCTGCTCAGCGCCGCGGGGCCGCTGCGGACCTGCCTGGCGCGCGACGATCTTCCCATTGAGGAGGGCCACATTTACATCGCGCCTCCGGACCACCACCTGCTGATCGGCACTGAAACCATGCGTCTCGGGCATGGGCCGAGAGAAGGCCTGCAACGTCCCAGTATCAACGTGATGTTTCGGTCCGCTGCCGCCAGCTTTGGGGATCGCGTGGCGGGAGTCATCCTGACCGGCCTGTTGGACGATGGCGCCGCGGGTCTCTGGGAGATTCTCGAGCGCGGCGGAGTAGCCATTGTCCAGGATCCGGAAGAAGCCGCGTACCGCTCAATGCCGGAGAGCGCGATTCGCGGGCTCAATGTCCAGTACATTCTTCGGCTGAAAGAGATGGCACCTTTGCTGACGAGGTTGAGCATGGGAGAGCGGCGTCAAGTGCAAACAGTTCCGGTGGCCGCGGCTTCTTCGCTGCCCCACGCAACGTCCAGATTGCAGTCCTGCCCCGAGTGTGGGGGAGTCATGATTCTGGAGCAACATGGAGTGATCAAGGAGTATGTCTGTCACGTCGGTCACCGGCTTGGTCTGCAGTCGATGATCTCCGACAAGATCGACATGGTCGAACGCACCATGTGGTCGGCGCTCGCGCAGGCCGAGGAACTGGTCGCCCTGCTAGAAGAAACTCAGGAGGACGCTCAGCCTGCGTTGATGAGCACGCGTGAGTCTCAGATCGCCTTGCACCGGGGTACGATGATGACGCTTCGGGAGATGCTCGAAAAGAAAATACCTGCCTAGCCGGAGATGTGTCTGAGCATCAGCATGGCTCTGGAGCAAGACCCTAGCTGGCGGAAGGAAGCTGCGCAAGAGCCGCTTGACGAACCGCCGGCAACAATGCCGAATGTGCTTCGCTCTTCAGCACATAGTCGGCTGCGCCACGCCGGAATGCTTCTTCCATGTACTCAGCGCTGTCGTGGTTGGTCAGAACGACTACGGCTGTTTCGGGAAGCAGCGACCGCAACTCCGGGAGCAGGCTCATGCCGCTTATGCCCGGCAGCGAGATATCCAGCAGAACCACCTCCGGTCGCGCAGGCACAACCGTTTCGAGCACCTTGTATCCGTGATCGACCCATCCGAGAAGCTCGCACTCGGGTGCCAGGATTAGGCTGATTGCTTCCCGCATAGGAGCGGAATCTTCCACCAGGAACACACGACAACGCATTCGA
>CAXTQE010000044.1:20015-26371 GCA_964246225.1 uncultured Acidobacteriaceae bacterium
AATCAACTTTTCTGCTAGAGGAATTTTACGAGACTACTCTTTGGAAAAACTACTGGGAATCCTCCCAGCTAGTTCGCCGGCCTGGTTGCCTATAAGGTTTGGTTTAGGCACCAAACATGAACAAACTTCAAAATAAAGCTACCTACATTCTCTCAATTGGCGGCGATTGCACGTTGCTCGGCATACGAGAGATGGTCCTGCAACGGGCCGGGTACACAGTCTGTTCTCTTTCAGATCGAAGCATCGCCGCACAGATGCAGGCGTTCCCGTTCGATCTCGTTTTGCTGTGCCATTCGGTGCCTCTGGACAGGGCGGAGGAGATCAGCCGGTTTGCACGTTCGCGCAATCCCGCAGCAGTTGCGATTCGCCTCACGGCGATGTACCCAGAACGAGCGTCAGGATTTGACCTTATGTGCGATGTGTCGGGTGGGCCAGTTCGGCTGTTGAGTGAACTTGACAGATTGAAAGAGCTAAATATGGTCGCGGCTTAACACTCACAAGTGGAGCTGGTTGCCATTCACGATCCGGTGAATGGCCCAGCATGGGCCTTAGAGCGAATACGAACGCAGCCCCATCACAGGATGCGCCTCAAGTAAGATACTCATCACGACCTGCCCACTCCACAAAGTCGATCCGCTCAGGATAGGAACTCTCGGCACGGATGGCGTGACCCAACTCGCAGATAGGGATTGGCGATGCGTGGGCAAGCATCAGTCCCAGGTTGCGTTGGGAGGTCTTGCCGAACGTCTGGATGTGGGCCACAACGCTCAAATGGCAGCTGGGCATGCCACACGGAACCTCTACCCGCCAGAAGCCTCGCGACGCAGACAGCGGGACTAGATTTGCCTCTGGAATCCATTGAAGATCAAGATGCGTGCAGGATTCGTAGCGTCCGCACGCATCGCAAACCCAGGGCAGGGCCGGATCTCCGTCCGGCCAATAAGGCTCTATCAGGGAGCTATTGAGAAACCGCCGATAGGGAAGCTGCAGCCATTGTCCACAGCCGCAACAGGAGAAGACCGGGAACATCACACCGTCAGGATACGCTGGTTGTTTCGTCATTAAGGCACGACTTCTTGGAGTCGCGCCCTCCAGCTTGCTCCGACGCGGAGGTTAGATAGCTGCCTTCACACGGGAGACCTGGTCGGCTTGCGGCCCCTTCTCCCCCTGGATTACGTCGTACTGCACAGCTTCGCCTTCCTTCAGGCTCTTGTATCCATCCGTCTGGATGGCTGTGTAGTGCACAAAGACATCCGACCCGTCGTCGCGTCCTAAGAAGCCGTAGCCCTTAGCATTGTTGAACCACTTCACTGTGCCTTCGTACTGTGCCATGTTTCCTCCTGACGCGTTCTTTGAAGAAAGGAGCGTCCTTTACGAGGAAGATACCAAGGGAGGGCAGCCGATTGTAACTGGAGAGATTCCTAGGCAGGCCTCTAAAAAGACGCGTCCAACCGGCCTCTATCGACCACTCGCGGCTCACCGTAGCAGTAGAGCGTCAGATGCATTCCCCAGCAAGGAACTATGATGGGAGTCGATGAAGGAACCTTGTGCCTGGTAGCGGAGTGAATAGCGGAAGTCACCATGACGTGGTGGTGATCGGCGGGTCGGCGGGCAGCCTGCGTCCCCTTACCATCTTGCTCAATCAAATACCGGGAAACATCTCTGCCGCTATTTTTGTGGTCATGCATAGTGCGTCGAGCGTCTGGAACACAACTGCGCTGATAGAGGTGCTTCAGCCAGGAGCGCGGGTTCCTGTCGTCTCCGCATCCGACCGGCACCGAGTGGAACAGGGCACGATCTACATCTGTCCTGCCAACCACCACCTGACGCTCGAGAATGGATTGATGCGCCTCGACAAGGCACCTAAGGAACACCACACCCGTCCGAGCATCGATGTGCTCTTTCGATCGAGTGCAACGGAGTACGGCAGACGGGTTATCGGCGTGCTTCTCAGTGGATCCATGCAGGACGGCGTGGCGGGCCTCTGGCAGATCAAACAACGGGGCGGCATTGTCCTGGTGCA
The DNA here is from genome assembly GCA_964246225.1 of uncultured Acidobacteriaceae bacterium. GTDB lineage: Bacteria > Acidobacteriota > Terriglobia > Terriglobales > Acidobacteriaceae > Edaphobacter. The sequence continues at coordinate 22,039 of CAXTQE010000044.1, forward strand.
GGATCCGAACGAAGCCGAGTTTCCAAGCATGCCCAGGAGCGCAATCGAAAGCGTAGTCGTCGATTATGTACGGCCTGCCCGCCTGCTCGCCAATGAATTAGTCCGCCTGGTAACCAAGAGTGCGGAACAAGACAAGGAGCGGGTCAGGACCATACTCGTTGTTGAAGATGAAGGATTGGTCGCTCGCAACCTGCGGGAGCGCCTTACGGAAGCCGGCTACGCGGTAAGCGGCGTGGTAGGTTCCGGGGAAGAGGCGGTCCGGCTTGCAGCGGAGCAAAATCCCAACCTCATCCTGATGGACATACGTCTGCAGGGCGAGATGACCGGAGTGAAGGCTGCGCGCCTCATATGGGAATCTCTGCAGATTCCCGTTATTTTTGTGACTGCGAATGCCGACGCGTCGACCTTGAGCGAAGTAAAGACAGTGCCCAACTACGGATTCATCGTGAAGCCCTTCCACAGCGCCAATATCCAGGCGGTGGTCGAACTGGCGCTGGATCGCCGCGAGAGGGAGTTGCGGCATGCGCCAGGTGCGGATACCCCGTCCACTTAGCTGCGCGGCCGGCTGAGGTCCTTGGGCAGGCAGACCTGGACGCATGTTCCATCGCGCTCCGGCAACAGGCACATGCTGCCCTTGACTTGGTCCGTCAGCGTAGCCACGATTTGCAGACCCAGTCCAGTTGAGTCGTGGGCCTTGAAATTCCGAGGCAAGCCGACCCCGTCATCGCTTACGTGCAGACATACCTTGCCATGCACTTCCTCCACCCGAACCAGGATGCGACCGCTCTCCCTGCCTTTGAAGGCGTGCTTACAGGCGTTGGAAACAAGCTCATTCAGCAGCAAGCCGAATGGCACCGCACGGTCCAGCTCCAACGTCGCCGAATGACCCTCGACCCTTGCCTCGATGTGACTCTGTCCTCCGTAGAAGCCGACAAGATGAGGCACAAGCTGCCGGGCATACGCCAGCAGATCCACGCTTGAATAATTCTTCGCCTGGTAAAGAAGCTCGTGAATCCCGGCGATCGACGCTACACGGTTGCAGGCTTCCTGCAGGGCTGAGTGGGACTGGGCGTCTGGCGCGCGCCGCCCCTGCATCTCCAGCATGCTGGTGATGACCTGTAGGTTGTTCTTGACGCGATGATGAACCTCGGCCAAGAGCGTGTCTCGTTCCGCCAAAGCAGCGCGCAAGGCGTCCGCTTCCCGAGAAGAGGTGATGTCGGCGGCCGCCCCTATCCATTCCGTGATCTCTCCCTGATCGTTGCGCATAGGAACGGCCCGCGAGTGCGTCCATGCGACCTTGCCGTCACGGCCAAGGACCGGGTGCTCAAGGTTGAACATGCTCCCGGTGTGGATGGCCCGCTCAATCGCTTCCTGGACGCGCGGGCGAGCATCCTGCGGAATGTAAATCTCCCACCAACTGGCGCTCGCATTGTCGGTATCGACAAGAAACTGGTTTCCATCGAGCGACCTCATCTCCTTCCAGTCGGCACTCATCCTGTACACGGAGTCCGACGTTGCCTCAAGAAAGGCGCGCAGCCGATGTTCGTTCTCGCGGGTCAGCTTTGTACTCTCACGCAGAGTTGTTTCGGCTTTCATGCGTTCTGTGGTTTCAAAGACGGTAACGAGAACACCAGCGACTTCCCGGTCTTCGTTTCGTAGCGGACTGTAACAGAGGGTGAAGTACGCGTCCTCCTGGATACCGTGCCGCGTGATGGAGAAGGGTTGGTCCTCAAACGTCAGCGTGTTTCCCTTACGCACCTGCTGGTACACCGGCTCATTGAACTTCCAGACCTCCGGCCAGCACTCCGACGTGGGCTGACCCATGCCTGCCGGGTGCTTCTGTCCCATGATGACCGCGTATCCATCGTTATAGATTTGCACCAGCTCCGGCCCCCAGAGCGCGACCATGGGAAAGCTGCAGGCCAACAGGGTATCGACCGTGGCTCGAAGACTGACTGGCCAAGCGTCGACTGGACCGAGCGGAGTGGAGGCCCAATCCGTGCCTCGAACCAAGGTGCAGAGTGCGCTCGTACCGACCGGCCATGCTGACGTTTGAAGCACCAGGAGTTAGATGCGTCGGTGTCGCCCCGGAACCGGAGAAGCTGTCGCAGGATCGGTTGCACGGCCGAAAGCAGGCTGTTTGGACCGTTACTGCCGCGGCTGGTTTAAGGCGACCCCCTGAGTCAGGGCTTGACCTGGCCCTGAACGGCGTCGTCGAGGGTAATTCCATTCTTCTCGAGCAGGTCGCCCAGTTGGTGGTCGAGTTCGATGCGAGCCTTCTGGTAGTTGGAGCGGGCGGCGATTTCAGTGGCGCGCGCCTGGGAGAGAAAGGCCGTGTCCTGAATAATTTGGAGCGGGGTGGACTGGCCGAATTCGACGCGGTCGCGATCGGCCTGGAGGAGCTGCTGCTGGTAGCCGCGGCTGCTTCTGGCGGCCTGGTAGGCGGCGAAGCTGGTTTCGACCGCGATCTGTGCGTTTTCGATATTCTCGCGGATCTGGTCTTCCAGCTTTTCGGTGCGCGCCTCTACCTGACGGACCTGGATGGAGTCGCGCGCGGCGTCGGACTCGGCAAGACGGTTGCGCAAAGGTAAGTTGAGCTGGATGCCCGCCTGGTAGATGGTGGAGACGCGCAGGCCGCCGGTCGCGAAGGCCAGGGGAAGGATGGGGAGAGCGGTGCCTTGGGAGCCGAGTTGCTCAAAAGGCTGCTCGGCGACGCCGCGAGTTTGGATATTGGCGTAGACGTTGAGCTGCGGGAGCGCCTGGTTGCGGGAGGCGGAGGCGTTGATCTGGCCGGTTTTGACTTGGAGCGCGGACTGGGCGAGGTCGGGCCGGCGGGCAAGCCCCTGCTGGATGAGGTCGCCGACCGGGGTCGCGTCCATGATGTCGGGCACGACAATGGTGTCGGTCGGAACGATCTCAGTGAAGGCAGCATCGAATACAGGCGAGTTCGGCCGGAGAATCAGGTTGCGGAGGATGACTTCCTGCGTGCGGTAAAGGCCCTGGGCCTGCACGAGTGAGAATTGGCTGGAGCTGACGAGGGCGTTGGCGCGGACGAGCTCGATGGGGGCGAGGGTACCGAACTCAACCTGGGCGGCTTCATCGGACTGGAGCTTCTTGGCGGCGTTCAGCGAGTCCTGCTGGACGGCGATGTTTTCTCCGAGCGAAACAAGATCAAAGTAGATCCGGGCGGCGCCGTAGATGGTTTCGAGCACCTGCTGCTCAAACAAGAGGCGGGAGATGTTCCGGTCGACGTTGGCGATGCGAATGTAGCGAAGATTGACGCCAGAGCCGAAACCGCGGAGCAGCGGTTGGGTAAGCGTGACAAAGGTGCTGGGGGTGGAGAAGGGGTCGCGTTGCGAGTTTTGGCCGTAGAGGACGTTTGAGGCATTATTGGCGACCGCCTCGACCTGGGCTCCGGTGCGGAAGCCCTGCTGGTAAGAAAGGTTGGCGGCGATGAAGTCGAGGGGCTGGGGCTCGTTTGCGCCGCCGGTCGCTGTGCCAACTGCGGCAGGGACCAGCGAGACCGTGTCGGAGCGGCGAAGATAGCCGGCCTGTAGGAACAAGTTGGGGTCGAAGAGGGGGACGATGTGACCATTGGCGTACTGGGCGGTGGCGGTGGAGGCTCCGGAGAGATTGGTCACGGCCTGGGTGGTGGCGTTGAGCGAGGTGAGGTCGGTGACGGTGGGCGTGGTTGGGTTCGGATTGGTTGCGATGGTGTTGAGCAGCGGGGAGCCGGGGCCGCCGACGCCGTTGGGGGGCTCCTGGATGGTGTAGTCGATGCCGCGAAGATTCCCTCCGCCGGCGGCGCGACGGAGATCGGTGTTGGCGAGGACCAGGTTGTAGCGCTCAATTTCGACGTCGAAGTTGTTTTCGATGGCGAGGGCGATGGCGTCGCGGGAGGTGAGGTAGAGCTTGCCGTCGCGGACGAGCGAGCGGAGGCGGTCGCCGTTGCCGGGGAAGAGTGGGCGACTTTGGGAGCGCGGTAAGGGCCGACGAGGAAATGAGGGGTAAAGCCGGTGGGCTCGAGGCGCAGAGGCACGATGGGAGGGTTGCCGGTGTCCGTATTGGGGACGCCGGGGGTGAAGGCGCTGATGGGCGGCGCGTCCGGAATGACAGACGCAGAAGGCGAAGCGGCAGGTGGAGGCGGCGGGACGGGAGGCAGCGGCTGCAGTGCCTGAGACTTGGCGTACGTAGCAGGGAGCAGGGCAAAGGCAAGCGCGGTGAGACCGCGGAATCCGGTCATTGCTGCGTCCCCTGCTTGCCCTTGGCCTTGGTCTGCTGGCCCCCCGAGGGATTTTTCTGCTGCGGCTTGGCGTTCAAGCCTTGCATGTCC
>CAXTQE010000045.1:0-26079 GCA_964246225.1 uncultured Acidobacteriaceae bacterium
GCCTCGAACTTCCCCGGCATCCCCGTTAAGAATCGCTGCAGCACCAGATCCTTCTCCACCCCGATCACCGAGTCGTACGGCCCGCTCATCCCCACGTCCGTCTGGTACGCCGTCCCTTCCAGCAGGATTCTCTCGTCCGCCGTCGGCACATGCGTATGCGTGCCCAGCACCGCTGTCACGCGCCCATCTAGGTACCATCCCAGCGCCGCCTTCTCGCTCGACGCCTCCGCATGCACATCCACCAGAATCACCTTCGCCCCGGACCCCCGCGCCACCGTAGCCAGCAGTTCATCCGCCTTCCGAAATGGGTCGTCGCACGACGACATAAACACCCGCCCCTGCAGGTTGATCACCGCGTATCTCTGCCCATCCTTGAGCGTTCCTTCATACAGCCCAAAGCCTGGCGTCGTAACCGCATAGTTCGCCGGCCGCAAAACTCTTCGCCCGCGCTCGTGCGAGTCCGAGGGCACCGCCATATACGCAAAGATCTCGCGCTTATCCCAGATATGATTGCCGGTCGTAATCACCTGCGCACCCAGGTCGAACAGCTCCTCGGCCAGCGGAGGCGTAATCCCAAACCCGCCCGCCGCGTTCTCGCCATTGATCACCAGCAGGTCGACCGCATGGGTCTCCATCAACTGCGGCAGATGTTCCCGCACAATATGCCGTCCCGCCGACCCAAACACATCCCCAACAAACAGAATCTTCACCCATTCGAGCCTAGCAGATGAGCCAACGCGAGCTCACAATTTGTCCCGAGGTCATTCCCGACCGAAGTGGAGGAACCTGTGTTTCTCCTTTGCCGTTTTGTGCTTTCAGCTGACCCAACCCCACACTATGGTAGCGTCTTCGACATGGCGCAAAACGGGCGATTCGGTCTCAGTGTTCGTGTCCTTACTCAACTGGCGCTCACTCCAGAAACCATGCAGACCTCGGCTACCCTCGCCGAAACCCTCCATACCAGCCCCGTTATGGTCCGGCGCATCTTCTCCGCGCTCCACAAAGCCGGCGTCCTCGTTCAGCGCAAAGGTCCCCAGGGCGGAGCGAAGCTGAAAGTACAGGCAAAAGCCATTGGCCTTGGCGATATCTACGCCGCCGTCTCGGGTGAATGGCCCATGACCCAGGACAAACCCGTCGACGCCGCCCTCAAGCGTCTCCGCGCCGACGCCATCGCCGCCATGAACGAGACCTCGCTCGCCACCCTAGCCAAGAAGATCAGAAAGGGAGCCGCCAAGGCCACCCCCTCTCCCGAAGCTACAAAAGCAACTTAGCAAGGGGTGCAGAGCGACCTTTACCCTTTGTTGTCATTCCCGAACGGCCTCTTACTCGGGCGTGTCGTGTCCTGCCAAGGGCAGTGGGGTAGCCCCCGCAATCTTCGTCACCGGCCGCATCAACGGAAACAGGATCACATCCCGGATCGACCGCTGCCCGGTCAGGATCATCGTCAGCCGATCGATCCCGATGCCCTCGCCCGCCGTGGGAGGCAGCCCGTACTCAAGCGCCCGGACATAATCCTCGTCCATCTCCATTGCCTCATCGTCGCCCCGAGCCTTCTCCGCCACCTGCGCCTCAAACCGCTGCCGCTGGTCCACCGGGTCGTTCAACTCAGAGAATGCATTCCCAACCTCAAACCCACCAATATAAAACTCAAACCGCTCCACCCACTCCGGCTCGTCCGGCTTCACCTTAGACAAAGGAGACACCGCGAGAGGGAAGTCATAAATGATTGTTGGCTGAACGAGATTAGGTTCGGAGAGAATCTCGAAAATCTCAGCGATGGTCCTGCCTAATGATTCGCCCTCTCTGAGGGCACGTGCCTTGGTCTGAAGGAACCCGTGAAGAAGGTGGTACCTACGTGCCACAGTATCGTTACCGTCATAGGCGGAACTTTTGTACTCAATACGTTCTAGTGCAGCCACAAGCTCCCCTGATGTTCTAAGGTCTTCCCTACCGATAGGTGGACGAACATTCTCCATTTTCGAGAAGGTAGAGATAGCGTCAACCATGCTGACCTTGGTCCACTTCCCAAGATCAATATCTACCCCATTGAACTTGGTCAGCAGCGATCCATTCACCTCCATCGCCACGAACTTAACCAACTCCTCCGTCAGCTCCATCAGGTCGTGATAGTTCGCATACGCCTGGTAAAACTCAAGCATCGTGAACTCAGGATTATGCTGCGTGCTCACCCCTTCATTGCGGAAATTCCGGTTGATCTCATACACCCGGTCCATCCCACCCACCACCAGCCGCTTCAGGTAAAGCTCCGGCGCAATCCGCAAAAACAGCGGCAGATCGAGAGCATTGTGGTGCGTCGTAAACGGCCTCGCCGCAGCCCCACCGGCTACTGGCTGCATCATCGGCGTCTCCACCTCCAGATACCCGCGCTCATCGAAAAACTTCCGCAGCGCCCGCAAAATCTGTGCCCGCTTCACAAACACCTCGCGCACATTCGGCGGTGCCGCTTCATGCCCCGGCTGCGACTCGCCCGGCTGCTGGCTCTCGATCCCCGCCACCGCATCCGGATCATCCGCCACCTTCGGCGCCGGCCCATGCTCCGCCTGCTTGGCCGACTGCCCAGTATTCATAAACAAGTCCACATACCGCTGCCGGTAGCGCAACTCCACATCCTCAAGCCCGTGATACTTGTCCGGCAACGCCAGCAGAGCCTTTGCCAAAAAGCGCAGCTCCGTCACATGCACCGTCGTCTCACCCGTCCGCGTCACAAACAGGTAGCCCTTCACCCCCACGTGGTCGCCCAGGTCGAGCAGCTTGTAGATTCCAAACTGCGCCTCCCCGACATCGTCCTTACGCACATAAATCTGCAGCCGCACCCCACCCTGCTGTAGCTGCGCGAAGCCGGCCTTGCCCTGCACGCGAATCTGCATCACGCGCCCGGCAATCGTTACCTCCACCCGGTTGGCCGCAAGCTCCTCCGCCGTCGCTGGGTGCTCCGGATTCATATACCGCTCCCGTAGCTCTGGAATGCCCTCCGCCGCCACCGGATAGCTGTTCGGATACGTCGCCTCCGCTTCACTCAACCCCTGCTGCTGACCCAGCTTGCCAATCTCCTTCAGCTTCTCCTGCCGCAGCGCAAACAGCTTTTCTTCAAACTCCGACTCAAACAATCGTAGGTCCCTCGCCCTTTCAGACTAACGCGGGACCCGCCGCCTGCGCGATAATGAACAGGCCATGCCGGACAACGCCAACAAATCGCCTGACCCCTCCGGCAGCGGCCTGCGCGACCTCGCCAAGGCTGAGGGCATGATCCAGATGGCGCTCGCCGTACCGGCCGGATGCTTCGTCGGCCTGCTTGCCGGCGCTTGGGCGGACCGCCACTATCACCAGCACTGGATCGTCGTCCTCGGCATGCTGCTCGGCGCGGCCGGAGGCTTCGTTCAGATCTTTACCACCGCCTCGCGCTCCCTCAAGCGAGGCGACCAGTGACCAGCGACTCCAGGCAAGCGCCCGGAGGCCAGGGCTGGACCACCGGCCTCACCGACAGCGACGTCCGCGGAGCCATGCTCTCCGCCCTGCGCCTGCTCGCCCTCTTCACCTTCGTCGCCACGGCGATCTTCTGGTGGAAGCTTGGCTGGCCGAGCGGCGCACTCGTCGTCATCGGCGCTACCATCTCCGCGGCCTCCCTCTGGGAGTGGACGCGCCTCATGGCCGTCCTCAATCAGGCCATGGACGCAGGCCACACGAAGCGCCCCATGGGCCTCACCCTCGTCGGTTTCTTCCTGCGACTCGGCCTGACCCTGGTCGTGCTCTATGTTAGCCTTAAATATCTTCATGGCAACGTGTTTGCGCTTGCCGCTGGACTCGGCCTGGGCCTTCTTTCGCTTACGATCGAAGCGCTCCGGCTTATGAATCGCTGGACTGTCTAGATTTCCCTGACAAACTTATGCCGACACAGCTTCTCTTCACCCGCTTTCTGAACCACCACTTCGCCGCGCAGACGGACAGTCTGCTCGAGGCACTCCGCATCCACCCCTTGCATCCGCAGGCGCCCATCACCAACGCCTTTGCGATGGAGCTGCTCATCTTCCTCGGCATGCTGCTCTACTTCGTGCTCATCCGCGTCAGCCTCTCGGTCGAGAAGCCCGCCGCCATCCAGCACTTCGCCGAGATTACCCATGAGTTCGTAGGCGCGCAGAGCGAAAGCATTATCGGCCACGGCTTCGAGCGCTTCGTGACCTACCTCACCGTGCTCTTGCTCTTTATCTTGCTCGGCAATCTGATGGGTCTGGTCCCCGGCCTCGAGTCGCCGACCGCCAACCCAGTCGTCCCACTTGGCTTCGCGCTCGTTACCTTCCTCTACTACCACTACCACGGCATCCGCGCCAACGGCTTCAGCTACATCAAGCAGTTTCTCGGGCCCGTCTGGTGGCTTTACCCCCTGATGCTGCCGATCGAGATCATCTCGCACTTCGCCCGCGTGCTCTCGCTGACCGTCCGTCTCTATGCCAATATGTTCGCGGGCGACATGGTCACCCTGGCCTTCTTTTCGCTCATCCCCATCGGCATCCCGCTCGCCTTTCTCGCGCTGCACTTGGGCGTTGCCATCATCCAGGCCTATGTCTTCATGATCCTCGCCACGGTTTACCTTTCACTCGCCGTCGCACACGATCATTAGTCCTCAAGTTTGCCGGCCGCGGGGCGCCCCCTCTCGGCCGGCCGTAGCACTCGCCGCATAGCGTGAGGGTGCCAGTTCGGTGAGCATCAACCACCCACTGGCGGCGAACACTCTGACGGGGGCAAGGAGTTACACCATGGTTCGCATGCTTCAGATCTCCAAATACTTCTTCATGGCGCTTGCCGCGATGTTCATCGCCATGCCCGCCTTCGCGCAAGGCGCTGCAGCCGGCACCAACGGCCCCAACTACGGCTCGCTTGCCGTCGGTATCGGCATGGGCATCGCCGCCGGTCTCTGCGGTCTCGGCCAGGGCCGCGCTACCGCCTCTGCCTCTGAAGCGCTCGCCCGTAACCCCGGAGCTCGCCCCGGCATTCAGCTCTTCCTGATTCTCGGCCTCGCCTTCATCGAGTCGCTCACACTGTTTACCTTCGTGCTGCTCTTCATCCGCACCACGTAAGCAAATGTTTCGCAGCAAAGCAGAAGGCCTCGCGACTAAGCGAGGCCTTTATGCTGCTTTCATACGCCTTACCGCGGTGGTGCGTTTACACCTGTTTCCATGGCGGCATCTGGTGCCACGCGCGCAGGAATCGTCAGCACCGCCGCGGAACCACGATTAGCCAACTTGACGAAGCGCCCCGGCATAAGGCCCAGCACCAGAGTCCCCAGAGCCGCAGCCGCAAGACCGAAGCCAGCCGGCACACTTATCTTGCTGAAGACGGCACGATCATTGCCCAGTTCATGCGGATGACGCCCGTACATCGCTACCAGCAGCCGCAGATAGTAAAAGCAAGCCACGCCCGAATTGAGCAAACCTACCACCGCAAGCCCCGTGTGTCCTCCGGAGATTGCAGCTGAAAATACATAGAACTTCGCGAAGAATCCGCCTGTGAAGGGAATCCCAATCATCGAGAGCAGGAAGAACGCCATCAATGCACCGAGCCACGGCCGCCGCAGCGCTGCACCGGTAAAGTCCTCAATCGTCCGCGTATGCTCCTCGTATCCGCTCAGCTGCGTGATGACCGCAAAGGCACCCACGTTCATCGCGGAGTAAGCTGCGGTATAGAAGCAGGCTGCCGCAATGCCGTTCTGCGGAAAAGCCGTAAACGCAGCGATCAAATATCCCGCGTGCGCGATGGACGAGTAAGCAAGCATGCGCTTCACATTCTTCTGTTTCAACGCACCCAGGTTGCCGACCGTCATCGACAGCGCCGCGATGGCCCACATCAGCACCGACCACCGAGCCTCCATCGATGCAAACCCGAAGAAGGTAATCCGCAACAGGACAGCAAACGCCGCCGCCTTGGGTGCGGTGGACATCAATCCAACCACAGGCGCCGGTGCGCCCTGGTACACGTCCGGCGTCCACACCTGGAACGGTGCAGCCGAAACCTTGAACCCCAACCCGATGATGATCATCGCAAGCGCAAGAAAGGCCAACCTCGGCGTAGCAGTCGCCCCAAGGGCACCGGCAATAGCAGCGATCGACGTCGACCCTGTCGCCCCAAACGCCAGCGCAATTCCATACAAAAAGAACGCAGTTGCGAAGGAGCCAAGCAGAAAATATTTGATTGAGGCTTCCGTGCCAGTCGCCTTGCCCTTGCGGAAGCCAGCCATAATGTAGGTCGAGATGGACGAGATCTCGAGCCCCACAAACACCATCAGCAATTCCACCGAGCACGTCATCAGCATCATGCCGACCGCGCCAAACAACACCAGCGCAAAGTACTCACCCGCATGCGTGGCCTTGCCTTCAAAGTAGTCGAGCGAGCCTAGCAGCGTGACGAAAACCACTGCGGCAATCAGAAGATGAAAGAACACCGAAAAAGGATCGATCTGGATGCTGTCAGAGAACGCCCGCATCGTCCCATGCAGATTAAAAAAATGGAGCTGATAGCCACTCGCAATTGCAGCCAGCACTGTAGCAAGGATGGCAAGCCAGCCGAGCGGTTTGCGGCTCGTGGCGGGTTTCAGAATCGGCTCGGCTACCATCACCAGCACGCCTGCCAAGGTTAGTATCCCCTCAGGCAAAAGGGCCAGGGTGTTTACACTTCCATTCATTAGTAGAGCCTGCCTTCCGGAGCCGGCGCGGGTTGCGTCCGCCTAGTCTTATCGAGCGCCGTGAGGGCCTCCTGGCTTAGCTGCGGATCAACAAAGCCGCGGCTTGCCGTCGTACGCTCATCGAGGGGTCTCTTCGAAGGCTTCTCGACCGGGGAAGGCACCGTCTCCATCCTCACCGCATTCACATCCAGCGTGCGCATCCAGTAGGGCGAAGCTACGCCCATCACCACCATCAACGCCACCATCGGCCACAGCGCAAGCTGTTCGCGCCCAGTCAGATCGCGCGGGGCAATCTCCTCCGAGGCGACACCAAGATGCCCATAGAACACGCGCTGGATCATCCACAACATGTAGGCCGCGCCCAGGATCACTCCCGTGGTCGCAAACACCGTCCAAAGCACATGGTGCTCGGTCGTCGCCTGCATCGTCCCAGAAAGAATCAGGAACTCACCCACGAAGCTGTTGAGTATCGGCAGCCCAATCAACGAAAGAGTCGTAATCACGTACAGCGTGATCATCCACGGCAGCCGCGCAGCCAGACCGCCTAGATCGCGCATGTCATAGGTGCCGTACCGCTCATAAAGAAATCCGAGCAGAAGAAAGAGCGCGCCGCCCGAGATGCCGTGATTCAAAATCTGGTAAATTCCGCCGTCAAGCCCCGCAATGGTGAAGGTGAAAATGCCAAGCGTGACAAAAGAAAGATGTCCCAGCGTCGAGTAAGCTGCCAGCTCTTTCATGTCTTTGCGGGTAATAGCGATCAACGATCCGTACACAATTCCAAGGGCTCCCAGCGCAATCATCAGCGGCGCAATCCGATGCGACTGCTCGGGAAAGATGGCAAAGGAGAAACGTAAAATCGAATACAGCCCCGTCTTTCCCGCAAGCACCATCACCGCAGCCGTAGGAGCTTCCGCGATCGCGTCCCGCAGCCAGCCGTGCAGCGGAAACACTGGAACCTTCACCGCGAACGCCAGCAAAAACGCAAGGGAACAAAGCCACAGCGCGGCCGTATTCCCGGAAATCTGGTGCGCAGCTGCAAGCTCGGTGAGCCGCGGGAGATCGAATGTCCCGGTCTTCGCATAAAGCCACAGCAGACCAACGAGCAGCAAAGCGGAAGGCACGAAGGCATAGACAAAATACTTCATAGCCGCCGCCCGTCGCGCCTTGGTGCGCCCAAATGTCGCAATAAGAATCGTCATGGGAACAAGCGAAAGCTCCCAGAAGGCGTAGTACAGGAACAGGTCCAGCGCGACAAAAATGCCCAGCATCGCTACCTGCTGCAGCAGGAAAAGCACATAAAAAGTTTTGCGGCGTTCCGCAATCGACGTCCAGGAACCAAGCACGCCCAGCGGTGCAAGGAACCCCGTCAGTACGACCAGCCACATACCCAACCCATCCACGCCAAGGTGATAACGAATGGCCGGTGCCGGGATCCAGGCAACATCTTCAACAAAGCGAAAGGTGCCAACCGCGTCTGCATTCGCATAGTGCGAAGGGAGATGAAGCGTCAACAGAAAGGTGATAACCGTGACGATCAGGGCGCCCCACTGCATCGTCTTGCCACGATCCGGCAGCAGTGCCAGCACAATAGCACCGAGCAGCGGGAGAAATACAATCAGGCTCAGAATGGAGTGATCAAAATTCATAGCAGGTAATGTTCCATCACTTCTTTAGTGCATCCAGATGCCGCGGCCAAAAATCATGAAGGTCATCACGACGGCTGCACCTAGCGCCAGCCAGCCCGCATACGAACGAAGATTACCGGACTGCATCCGCCGTGTTACCTCGCCAAGATCCAAAGCCATCCAGCTGGCAAAACGTCCGGCACCATCGACCCCAAGCCGGTCGCCCACGCCATAAAGAAAAATTCGAGTGAAGCCTAATAGACCCGACACAAAAAAGGCATTGTAAATCTCATCCACATAAAACTTATTGGCTACCAGTGCATAAAGCGGAGCGGCTTTACTAGCCAAAGCCGAAGCACTACCCGGCTTTTTAGAGTAGAAAAGCCATGCCAGGAGAAATCCAATGGCAGCTGTTGCAACCGAGACCACGGCAAGACCCAACTCCAATGTGTGTGAGACCTGGTCCGCATTGAGCGCATTCTCTGGATGTCCGGCGACCGCAAATATAGGATCCAGGAAGTGTTCAATTTCGTTGTGTCCACCCAGCGCGGCGGGAATGCCGATCCATCCGCCTACAACAGAAAGCAGCGCCAGAACAACCAGTGGTAACAACATCAGCCACGGCGACTCATGAACGCCATGACTCTGGGTCGTCTGTCCGTCATCGTGCTCAGCCTCAACCGTCAACGCGGAGGTTGAGCTCGCATGCATGGGTGCGCCATGATCGCTCAAGGAATGTTGCTCTTCAAAGCGCTCTGCACCGAAGAAAGTCTTGAACCAAAGCCGAAACATGTAAAACGACGTCATGCCTGCCGTAACTAGACCGACAACCCAAAGCAGTTTCCCTAGTGGCCCGTTGCTGTATGAAAAGGTCCGATAGAGAATTTCATCTTTGGAGAAAAATCCAGCCCAGGGAGGAATTCCGGCAATGGCGAACACGCCCATCGTCATTGTCCAGAACGTCACAGGGATGCGCTTTCGCAAGCCACCCATCACCCGCATGTCCTGCTCACCCGAGAGGGCATGAATGACCGAGCCGGCCGCAAGGAATAGCAGAGCCTTGAAAAATGCATGCGTCACCAGGTGAAACACCGCAGCGGAATACGCAGCCACGCCGCATCCCAAAAACATGTATCCAAGCTGCGAGATTGTCGAGTAGGCCAACACTCGCTTGATGTCGTGCTGCACCATGCCCATGCTCGCCGCATAGATTGCAGTTAGCGCGCCAATAATTGCCACCACCGCCAGGGCTGCGGGTGCCCGGTCGAAGATCGCATGACAGCGCGCAACCAGGTAAACGCCCGCGGTCACCATGGTCGCCGCATGGATCAACGCCGACACTGGAGTCGGACCCTCCATCGCATCCGGTAGCCAGACATACAGCGGAATTTGCGCCGACTTGCCCGCGGCACCAACTACCAGCAGCAAAGCAATCGCCGTTAGCCAGCCCGCATGCAGCTCCGGGCGTGCTGCAATTTGCGCGAATACAGACCGAAAGCTCAGTGTGCCGAAATGCTGGATCAGCAGAAACATCGCCAACAGAAAGCCGAAGTCGCCAATGCGATTTACGATGAACGCCTTCTTGCCCGCGTCCGCAGCCGAAGTCTTTTTATAGTAGAAGCCGATGAGGAGATAGGACGCCAGCCCCACACCTTCCCACCCAACAAAGAGCAGCAGAAAGCTCTCCGCCAGCACCAGCACCGACATGAAGAACATGAAGAGATTCAGGTAAGCAAAAAAACGCCAGTATCCATCCTCATGCGCCATGTAGCCCACGGAATAAAGGTGAATCAGGAAGCCGACCCCTGTCACCACCGCGAGCATAATCATCGTCAGGTGATCCACGGTAAGCGCCAAATCAACATGAAAACCGGTGATCTGAATCCATGGGCGAGACACAACCTGCAGCACCAGGTCGCCCGTGCGTAGCATCGTTATCCAGAGCCAACCTACCAGCAGTGCTGGAATCGCTGTGAACAGAAGCGCAATCCCGGCCACGGCGGCACGCGACAGCTTTCTGCCCAGAGTTCCATTGATCAGGAAGCCGAGCAGAGGAAGCAGCGGGATAAACCAGAGCAGGGAAGACGGCATCGTTCGGAGTCCTTAGTTGTGCATCAGGTTGATCTGGTCGACATTGAGCGTCTTGCGCGTACGGAAGATGGCAATAATAATCGCAAGTCCCACGGCGGCCTCCGCCGCGGCTACCACCATGACGAAGAACACAAAAATTTGTCCCGGAACTGCGTGCCAGCGATGTGCAAATGCCACAAAGGTCAGGTTCACCGCGTTGAGCATCAACTCAATCGACATAAAGATCGAGATCACATTGCGCTTGATCAGAAACGCACCGACACCGATCGAAAACAGGATGGCTGCAAGAATCAGATACGCCGCAATCGGCACCTCGGTGCTCACTGTTCCTCCTCCTTGCGCGCCAGCACCACCGCTCCCAGAATTGCCACCAGGATCAAAATGCTGGTCACCTCAAACGGCAGAAGCAGGCGGGTAAACAGCACCTGGCTGATCTCCGCGATGTTACTCAGGCCGTTATCCAGCAAGCCACCCAGGTGCGCATAGCCCAGCGCCTTCGACTCAGAAAGAAAGACAAAGCTCAGCAGGCAGAACACCGCCACGGCCCCGGGAATCCCGGCCAGGTACGCCGCACGGCTTCCTGTGGTGCGTTCTTCTTCACCCGCGTTCAGCAGCATAATGGTGAAGACAAACAGCACCATTATCGCGCCCGAGTAAACAATAACCTGCGCCGCTGCAAGAAACTCGGCACCCAACGACCAATACAGCACCGCCAGTGACATCATCACGATCACGAGCGACAACGCACTATTAATCGGATGCTTCTGCAGCAGCAGGTTCAACGCACCGGCAATGGCCAGCGCAGCAAAAATAATGAACAGGGCAAGTTGCATGCAGTGCGCCGAATCCTTCTCGAAGCTCTTAGAGGAAATGAAAATTTAAAGCTTGTCCCGTTGATTGTAAAACAGTTTTCTGCAGACCATACGTCAGCGGGCTAACTCCGCAACGCCATGATCAGGCTGGTGACGACAATATTCGCCATCGCCACTGGCAATAAAAACTTCCATCCAAAGCCCATGAGCTGGTCGTAGCGAAAGCGCGGCAGAGTGGAACGCACCCAGATAAAAAGAAACAGAAAGAAAAAAATCTTGGCCACGAACCAGAGGATCGAGAAGAGCGCATGGAACACAGGCCCGTTCAGAAAGCCGTCGAACAGGTGTCCAAACAAGGAGGATGCTCCGCCAAAAAACAGCAGCGTCGCCACACAGGAAACCGTGATCATATTGGCATACTCTGCCATGAAGAACATGGCAAACTTCATCGAACTGTACTCGGTATGGTACCCCGCCGTCAGCTCGCTTTCGGCCTCTGGCAAATCGAATGGCGAGCGATTTGTCTCAGCATAGGCGCTGATCAGGTACACCAGGAAGCCCACGATCTGAAAACCGCCCAACACATTCCAGCTCCAAAGACCGTGTGCCGTCTGCGAGTTCACGATCGTCCGCAGGTTGAGCGACCCAGCCCGCAGAACCACACCCACCAGCGACAGCCCAAGCGCCAGCTCATAGCTCACCATCTGCGACGACGCCCGTAGGGAGCCGAGCAGAGCATACTTGTTGTTCGACGACCAGCCCGACAGCGCGATGCCGTATACGCCGATCGACGTAATTCCCAGAATCACCAGAAGGCCGATGTTGACGTTGGCGATCTCAAACAGGTCCACGCCATGGAAGGTCGTCAGCGCACCAAAGGGCACGACCGAGATCGAGATCAGCGCGCATGCCAGAGCGATCATCGGTGCCGCCAGAAAGAGCGGCCGCTCCACCAGCAGAGGCGTCAAATCCTCTTTTAGAAAGAGCTTAATCCCATCCGCAAGCGGCTGCAGCAAGCCAAATGGCCCGGTGCGCGAAGGTCCCCAACGATTCTGCATGCGTCCAATAATTTTGCGCTCAAGCAGCACCGTGTACGCCACTGCAGTCAGGGTGATCACGAGCACTACGACGATTTTGAGTACGCTGAGAAGAAAAAAGGTCTGGAAGTCTGTTAAATGACTCACGTCGAACGCCTCGGATATCCTGAAATCATCGTTAGTCTGCCGCCACCTGGTTCATCCCCAGCGACTTGCGGCTTTCGTTCTCCTGCAGGTCCAGCAACATCGCGGAGTAATGTCCCAGCGTACCGGAGGTAAATAGATTATCTCCCGATGGCAGTACCAGGTCCTTACGCTGCTGCGCACCTTCGATCTGCACCAAGACCGCGCCGAGCTCAAGATGCTGGTCATTCCCGCTGAGCAACTGAAGTCGCAGCAACTCCCGGTACCCAGGCACAAGCCGCTGGATTTCGTCAAGAATCGCCGAAGGATCGAAGGGACTCAGCCGCGGCTCCAGATGGTTCGCCGTCAGCCAGATCGCATGTCGATCTGCCTCACCGGACTGCGCGCCGCGCGTCTGACCCATGTCCGCTCGTACACCCGCGTTTGCTCCCGAGCGCCCTTTGCCGAACGGAACCAGCGTAGGAATATGCGCGCCCATCCTGTCTGCGATCCGCACCAGCATCTCAAAATCCGAGCGCACACCAGCCCGGTCGCCAGCCTTGTTTACCTGCTGCAAGTCGCCATAGTGGTTCGTCACCGAGCCGGCCTTCTCGTATAAGTTCGCTGCCGGCAGCACCACATCCGCCAGCACCGCGGTCTCGGTCAGAAACATCTCCTGCACAACCACAAACGTATCCTTGAGCGCCGCCGGATCAATCCCGTACCGCAGCACAGGGTTTGCGCCAACCACGTACAGCGCGGAGAGCTTTCCCTCCGCCGCCGCGTCAAACATCTCCAGCATGTCTCGGCCAGGTGTAGCCGCAGCGTTGTACTCGGCAAACGACTCCGCCCCGAGCGCCGTATAACCGGGCAGCATGTCAGGTAGCAATCCCATGTCCGCCGCACCGCGGGAGTTCACGTAGTCCGACAGCAACGCCAACTTGGCGTCTGGAACCGCCAGTCCAAACTCGACCAGCTTCTTCAGGTCCGATCCGCGCAGCTCCGGCCCGATCAGGATCAACAGTCCTTCTGCACCGCGCAGCGTCCCGCGCAACTGACTCAGCGCCTCCGTGTCGTTCACAGCGCCTGCCGCTGCAGCATCGTCTCCGGCAAGAAAGCTCGCCAGCGCACCGTAGCCAAATGGCTGCAGCTTCACAAAGGCCTTCGCCCGTCGCCGCAGCTTGATCTCCTCGGTATTTGCAAGGTACAGCGCTGCCCCGTTCAGGCGAACATTGGTCCGCAAATTCCACGCCGTCGCCGGGGACTGATTCGACGGATCTCCTCCAACAATCAACACCGACTTCGCGGTCAACGTATCCCGCAGGGAAGCCGTCCGTCCCGCATGCCCGGCCAGCGCCTGGGCGAACGCTACGTGATCGGACGTACGATGATGATCAATACTGTTGGTCCCCAGAACCGTCCGCGCAAACTTCTGCAGCAGGTAGGCTTCCTCGTTGGTCAGACGATTCCCGCCGATCACCCCCATCGATTCACCGCCACGCGCATCGCGCAACTCCCGCAGCTTCTGCCCGACATGCGTGAACGCCACCTCCCAGGTCACCGGCTCAAGCTTCCCGTTCGCCTGCCGAACCAGCGGCGTCGTAATCCGTTCCGTGCTATTCGCAAAATCGAACGCATACCGGCCTTTCACGCACAGAAAGTCGCCATTCATGCCGCTCTTATCGCGATTGTCGCCGCGCATAATCTCCGACCCCGAAGTCGTTGCACGCACACCCAGCGTGGTCTTGCATCCATCGCCGCAGTGCGTGCACACCGTGGCCACGTGGTTCATCTCCCACGGCCGTGTCTTGTAGCGATACGTCCCACTCGTCAGCGCACCCACCGGGCAGGCATCGATGCACATGCCGCACTGCTCGCAATCCACATGCGCCAAGTGATCTGCATTCTCAACCGCCGGCGAGTTCGGCGCAATAATCGACGAACTTCCGCGGTTCTGAATGCCCAGCGCAAATACATCCATCCCCTCGCCGCATATGCGCACGCAGCGATAGCACAGGATGCAGCGTGGCCGGTCAAAATACACCACAGGCGACCACTTCTGCTCCTCGCGATGATTCTTCGGCTCGGCATAGAAGCTGTCCGCCGCGCCGTACTTGAACGTCATATCCTGCAGCTCGCACTGGCCACCCGCATCGCACACCGGGCAGTCCAGAGGATGATTGCCGAGCAGCAACTGCAGCGTCGCCTTGCGTGCCTGCGCAATCTCCGGAGTCTCGGTCGCAACGACCATGCCTTCGGTCACCGGCGTCGTACATGCCGTTTGCAGCTTCGGCATCTTCTCAATCCGCACCACGCACATCCGGCAGGCAGCCTGAAGGCTCAGCCCGGGGTAATAACAGAACGCGGGAATATCGATCCCGGCAGTCTTACACGCCTCAATCAGCAGTGTGCCTTGGGGAGCGGTGACCTGCTTTCCATCTACGGTAAAGGTTACGTCTGGCATCTTCGGTCCCTCTGCGTCGCTCCCACTCTCAGTGGCTGGACTTGTTCATCAAAATCTGTTGATCCTGGCTTCGGTGTGGAGCGGAACCCGCTAGCCTCCACACCCCGGCCGCAAGCACCAACGTCACCATCACCCACACTGCGAACTTCAATGTGCCGCGCCTACGAGCTCGTGTTGCTGCTCACTCATCACCGGCGTTCCAACCCGGTGTCCGTCAATATAATCTTCAAACTCTTTACGGAACTTCTTTACGAACGCAAGCGTAGGCATCGCAGCCGCATCGCCCAGTGGACAGAACGTCCGCCCCATCATGTTATCGGCTAAGTACTGCACATTATCAATATCCTTGCGGCTGCCTCCACCGGCGTATACCCGCGCCAGCGTCTTCTTTATCCAGTCCGTGCCTTCACGGCAGGGAATACACCAGCCGCAGCTCTCATGCTGGTAAAAGCTGATCACCCGCAGCGCAAACTCAACCATCGACACCGTCTCATCGAGCACCACAATGCCGCCCGAACCAAGCATCGTGCCGGCTTTCCCCATCTGGTCAAAGTCTAGACCGACATCGATCTCATCAGCCGTCAGCACCGGGCACGACGACCCCCCAGGCACCACCGCCTTCAGCTGTTTGCCGCCCTTCACGCCACCCGCGACCTCATAGATCGCCTTACGCAAGGAGTAGCCCATCGGCAGCTCATACACGCCTGGCCGCTCTACATGGCCGGAGATTCCAAACAGCCGCGTCCCGCCATTGCGCTCAGACCCAAGCTTCGCGTAGGCCTCGCCGCCCATCAATAAAATATGTGGCGCGCTCGCAATCGTCTCCGCATTATTGATCACCGTAGGTCCGCCATAAAGTCCCACCACGGCCGGGAACGGAGGCTTGATCCGCGGCACTCCGCGTTTCCCTTCAAGCGACTCCATCAACGCCGACTCTTCGCCCACCTCATATGCGCCCGCGCCCGTCTGCGTAATGATGTCGAAGTCCACACCTTCCTTGCCGAAGATGTTCTTGCCCAAAAAGCCCTTAGCATATGCATCCGCCACGGCCTTCTCGACAATCTTCAGCAGATACCGGTACTCCCCACGCAGGTAAATGAAGCCCAGCTTCGACCCGATCGCCAGCCCCGCAATCATCGTTCCTTCGATCACCGCATGCGGGTCCTCGAGAAAGATCACGTGGTCTTTGCACGTCCCAGGCTCGGACTCATCCCCATTCACCAGCACATACTTTGCCTTGTCGTTCTTCGGCACAAAGCTCCACTTCAGCCCGGTGGGAAAGCCCGCACCGCCGCGGCCGCGCAGTCCGCTCGCCTTCATCGTGTTGATGATCCACTCGGGCCCTTGCTCAATCGCCTGCTGCACGGCCTTGTAGCCGTCGAGCTCGACATACTTGTCGATACCCCTGGCACCCTGGCCAAACCTGCGCTTCAACACGATCGCTTCATCCGGATGCGAGACCTGGGTCGGCATTACTTCACGTCCTCTCCGCGGCCTTCGGCGTAGTCCTGAAGGATCGCGTCTACCTTGATCGTGGTTAGGTCATCATGAAAGTCGTAGTTCACCTGCATCGCGGGCGCCCAGCAGCAGGCTCCGATGCACTCCACTTCCTCAAGCGAAAACACGCCATCCGTCGTCACCTGCTTGTGGCCAATCCCGAGCTTCGTTTTGCAGTGGTCCAGAATCTCGTACCCGCCGCGCAGCATGCAGCTGATGTTCGTACAAACCTGGATATTGAACTTGCCGGCAGGCTGCGTCCGCAGCATGGAGTAGTAGCTCAGCACATTGCGCACGTCGAGATCGAACAGGTCCAGTCGCCGGGCAATCTCCTGGATCGCGCCCTCGCTCACAAAGCCAAGTTCATCCTGCGCATACAGGAGCATCGGCACCAGCGCCGAACGTTTCATCGGATAGATCGTCGCCAGCTTATCGAACCGCGCAGCCGTCTGGGGAGTAAAGATGGATTCTGCTATGGCAGCCATGATGTACAGCTTATCGCATTGGCGGAAGCGGGGGAGTGTGAGCTTTTGGTGAGATGGAGAAATGATGGTTTGCGGCGAAGACAAGCCAAACCTTGTCTTCGCCGCAGCTGCCGTGTGCCTGGACCCGTCGTTAGAGCACGAGCGAAGGAGGAAGATCAGCAGGCGCGGAGGCGAATCCCGTCTTCGGCTCCGGCCCCATCTTGAGCAGGATTGTGCCGCCCTGTGCGATCTCAGAGTGGTGGAACCACGCCCTCTGCTGAGGCTTGCCGTTCAGCATAAATGCCTGCACGTAACAATCCTTCGGGCTTGTGCGCGTCACGTCGATCTTCAATGTCTTGCCTCCGCCCAGCTTTACCGTCGCTCTTTCCACCAGCGGCGAGCCCAGAATGTAGTTGCCGCTGACTGGATCGACCGGATAGAACCCAAGAGCCGAGAGCAGAAACCACGCCGACATCTGGCCCACGTCCTCGTTGCCCTCCATCCCATCCGGCTGCGCGCGATACATCGTATCCATCAGGCTGCGCACCCGGGCCTGCGTCTTGTGCGGTACGCCGGCGTAGACATACAGATAAGCGATGTGGTGCGACGGCTCGTTGCCGTGCGCATACTGGCCCACCATGCCTGCGATATCCGGCGGAGCGTCCGGGGGAAGATCCGGTGCGGCGGTGAACAGCCCGTCAAGCTTGGCCACAAACGGCTTCTCTCCGCCGTAAAGCGCAATCAGGCCCGCAGGATCGTGCTGGATGGCAAAGCTGGCCTGCCACGAGTTCGACTCGGTGAAGTCACGCCACCGCTTACTGTGGCCCATCTCGATCGGATCAAAGGACGTCGGAAAGCTTCCGTCCTCGAGCTTCGGCTCCATGAAGGTGCTCTTCGGATTGAAGTATTGCTTGTAGTTCAGCGAACGGGTGCGTAGCATCGCGGCTTCATCGCGTTTGCCGACCTTCTTGGCGACATGCGCGAGTGCCCAGTCGTCGTAGCAGTACTCAAAGGTCTTCGAGACCGACTCTCCTTCGCGATCGGACGGAATGTACCCCATCTCGCGGTAGTACCCCAGCCCGCGATAGTTCTCGACCATCGCGCGCTCGTTGATCACCTTGTACGCCGCCTCAGGATCGATCCCCGGAAATCCTTTCATAATCGCCTCGGCCATCACCGACGCCGAGTGATAGCCAGTCATGGTGCCGGTCTCGGTCCCCTGCAGCGGCCACACGGCCATGCCGGCCGGGCTCTGTTCGGCCATGCGAATCAGCGTGTTCACAAAGTCCGGAACGCGATCTGCCTGCAGTAAGGTGTAGGCCGGATGCGCCGCACGAAAGGTGTCCCACAGCGAAAACGTCGTGTAGTTATGCTGCCCCGCCGCTACCTGGTGGATCTGCGCGTCCATCCCGCGATACCTGCCATCCACATCGTCGAAAAGCTGCGGACCAAGCGACATGTGGTACAGCGCAGTGTAGAAGATGCGCTTCTGATCGGCATCCGCAATGTCGACGTCCAACCGGCCCAGCTGTGCACGCCACTTGTCCTGCGCAGCCGCGCGGGTCCTGGCAAAATCGAAGTCGGGCTGCTCAGCCTTCAGGTTCTTCGCCGCGCCCTCGACGTCGACGCCTGAGATCCCGGTACGCACCAGGATCACCTCGTCGGCCTTGGTCCTGAAGTGCAGCACGGCCTTCAGGTCGTCACCCTCAACCGGTGCGGTGTCATGCAGCGGCTTACCGTTTGAGTAAAAGACCACCTTCGCAGGCTTCTTCGAGACCTCCAGATGAAAGAAGCACTGGCGATCCCGTCCCCAGGCACGCGTCACGTGGCCGCCCGCAAGCGAGTTCGCAGCAGGACTCGAAAGCTGCGCCTTGTACACCGACGAACTCTCGTTGGTCAGGTAGCTGTGCGTCAGGTCGACGATGAGCCAGGCATCCTCGGACTTCGGAAAGGTGTAGCGGTGAAGGCCGGTGCGCTCAGTCGAGGTCAGCTCGACGTGCACCTTCGGATCCTTGAGCAGGACCGCGTAGTACCCGGGTTCGATCACCTCATCCTTGTGGTCGAAGCGCGAACGATAGCCCTGGTCGGGGTTCGATCTCGGACCCGGCAGAAGCTTCACCGGACCTGTGCCCGCCATGACCAGGAAGTCCATCAGATCCCCGCAGCCGGTACCGCTCAGATGGGTGTGCGAGAACCCCATGATGCTCGTGTCCGAGATGTGGTAGCCGGAACACCAGTCCCACCCATCGTTATACGTATCGGGCGAAAGCTGCACGGCGGAGAAGGGAACACTCGCACCAGGAAAACAATGGCCATGGCCCCCGGTGCCAATACGCGGGTCGACCCAACGCAGCGGGTCTGTGGCCGTGCCGCCAGTCTGGGCGGCAACCCCGTGCAGCGGAAGAGCGGCAGTAGCAGCGGCGGCAGAAGCAGTCTGAAGAAAGGTGCGGCGCGAGATCATCTGGGGTCCTTTGTATGGGGAGCAACGGGTCCGAGACTTATCTTAATACGCCTGCTACGGCCGTGGGCAGGACACAAGGCTTAGTTTGCCGACCAATTTGTTCTGAGTCCGGAACCCACTCCGGGGACGCCCGCCACTCCTAGGCCAGGAGCTCTCGCGCCACCGCGTCTGCAGCCATGTCCATCTCTTCGGTTCGCTCCCCCACCGAGACCGAACCATCCTCCGCGATCTCGAACGAAGCCGTCACGCCTTCACTCGACGTCATGGCATCCCGCGTAAACCGGACCCACCGTTTTTCCACGCGCAGAACAATCTCCTCGGCGCCCACCTCGACCACCGCATGGTGAGCACTCGTCAATCCATGCGCCGCCGCATACACCCGCAACATGGAAGCCCACGAAGTCCAAAGCTCACGCTGCAGACTGTCCGTCACCTAGCGGTCGATCTCGCCCAGCACAATATCGATTGACCCAATCACCGCCACCACATCGGCCAGCATCCGGCCCTTGCACATCGTCTCAAGCGCCTGCAGCGTGGCATAGCTCGGGTTTCGCATGTGCACCCGGTATGGCTTCGCCGTGCCGTCCGACACCGCGTAGTACCCCATCTCCCCACGCGGCGACTCAACCGCCTGAAACACCTCGCCCGCTGGAACCGCAAACCCTTCCGTCACAATCTTGAAGTGGTGAATCATCGATTCCATCTGCGTCTTCATCTGCTCACGCCCCGGCAGCACGATCTTCGGCGCGTCCGCAACAATCCGCCCCTCCGGCATCCCGTCCAGCGCCTGTTGGCAGATCTTCACCGACTCCCGCATCTCCTGCATACGCACCACATACCGCGCCCACACATCTCCAACATCGGACACCGGCACCTTGAAGTCGAACTTCTCATACCCCGAGTACGGCATGTCCCGCCGCAGATCCCAGTCCACGCCCGACGCCCGCATCGGCGGCCCCGTCACGCCTAGGGCAATCGCATCCTCCCCCGAAAGGTACCCCACACCCTTCAGCCGGCCCATCCAGATCGGATTTGCGGTCAGCATATCCTCATACTGATCAATGCGCGACGGCATCTTGTCGAGGAAGTCCTGCACCTGCTTGAATAGGTCGAGCGGAGGCTCAAGCGCCAGTCCGCCAATGCGGAAATACGAACTCATCATCCGCTGGCCGGACACATTCTCGTAAATGCGCGAGACATCCTCGCGCTCGCGCCAGCAGTACAAAAACATCGTCAGCGCGCCGATATCTAGCGCATGCGTTCCCAGCCAAACCAGGTGCGAGGAGATGCGCGTCAACTCATTCAGCAGCACCCGCAGCCACTGCGCCCGCTCCGGAACCTCAAGCCCGAGCAGCTTCTCGACCGCCAGGCAGTAGCACAGATTGTTGGTCATCGGCGAAAGATAGTCGACGCGATCCGTCAGCGGGACCACCTGCTGATAAAACTTCGCCTCGCAGGTCTTCTCGATACCCGTATGCAGGTACCCAATATCCGGCGCGCACGAGACCACATTTTCGCCGTCGATCTCAAGCACCAGGCGCAGCACCCCATGCGTCGAAGGATGCTGCGGACCCATGTTCAAAATCATCGTATGGTCTTCCGCGCCCTTGTCTCCATGGCGCTTTGCATCCGCCATCACATCGTCAATGCCTGGGTCGATCAAGTCCGGTGCCGTTGCCATTAGCGGTAGCCCTCAACTGGATAGTCCTTGCGCAGCGGATGTCCCGGCCAGTCCTCGGGCATCATGATCCGCTTCAGGTTGGGGTGTCCGCCAAAGTGAACACCGAACAGATCAAAAATCTCGCGCTCGTAGAAGTTTGCAGAAGGCCAGACCGACGTGATCGAATCGATCGCCGCATCGTCGTTGAACAAACGAGCCACCAGCCGGATACGCTGCTTCATCCGGTGCGAAAGGATGTGATAGACGATCTGGTACCGCGGCTCGGACGGAAGCCAATCCACCGCCGTCACATCCTCAAGAAAGTTATAGCCGGCCTGCTTCAACGCCGTCGCAGCCTCGATGACACTCTCCCGCGCCACCGTCAGCGTCATCTCGTCTCGATCGAACTTGGCATCCGTCGCCATGCCCCGCAACGCGACAACCGCCGCATGATCGGCATGCGCCGCAAAGACCGCCTCAGTCCCTAACAATGCGCTCGAGGGATCGTACATTTAGAGATCCCCTTTGTCGTTCGCCCAGTTCAAAATGCCCTTCTTCCAGACATAAAATAGACCGACCGCCACAAAGCCCAGATACACCAGCATCTCCCAAAACCCGAACATGCGCGACCCGGTAATCGCCGGCAGGCGCTTGAAGATTACCGCCCACGGCAGCATGAACACCGCTTCCACATCGAACAGGATGAACAGCATCGCCACCATATAGAAGCGTACCGAGAATCGCCCGCGTGCATCGCCCACCGGGTCCATGCCGCACTCGTACGTGCCGCCCTTGGTGCGCGAGTTCTTATGCTTGCCGATAAAAAACGAGCCGCCCACCATCCCGCCCGCCAGACCAACGGCGACTAGGATCTGCAGCACTAGGGGAAGATACTGCCAGATATAAGGATAAGGAGATGTCTGCATAGCCAGCTTCGAGCTTAGAAGTGGGTCAGTCCAGAGTCAAGGAGCCTGTTCACCGGGCAGCAAACTTAAGTACCTCATCCCAGCAATCCGCGATACCAATCCAGCACCTGTTCGCCGAACACCGCCACAAACAACCCGCCAATCCCTAGAAAGCTGCCCAGCGGCAATCGCGTCGCCGCACCTGCCCTGCCGCGTGCGAGCAGCACCACGGCATACCCACTGGCCAGCACCACCCCCACAAACAGCGTCAGCATCGCCGGCCAAAACCCCAGAAACGCCGCCACCATGGCCAGCATCTTCACGTCGCCCAGCCCAAGCCCTTCGAGCCCGCGCACCCGCTTGTACCCCCAGCGCACCAGCAGCAGAAGCAGCGCCGCCCCGCACACCGCCGCCAGCCGCCCAAAGATCAGCGACTCCGGCCCCGTCAAAAACACATTGCCCCGCGCCGCAAAGCTTCCCGGACTCGCCAGCCGCAGCTGCTTGGCGCCGTTCAGCACCACCTGGTCATCCGTAGGACCGAGAAAAATCGCCTGCGTACACACCAGGAACAGGCCCATCACAATTCCGCTCAACGTAAACGCATCCGGCAGCCGCTGCCACTCCCAGTCGATCACCACCAGGCCGATCAGCAGCCAGCCAAGCACCGCGCAACCCAGCAGGAAAATAAAGTACGCCCCGGGAAAATCGAAGGAAGAAGGGCGTGGCTGCTGCGCAGATCCGAAGAACGCGTACCCCAGGGAGTAGCCGAGCCGCGCAAACCAGACTCCCACCGCAAGCTCCACCAGAGGGTACTGCCACGAAATCCGCGCCCGGCAATCTCGGCACCGCCCCCGCAGCAACACCCAGCTCAACACCGGAACATTGTCATACCACCGCACCCGGTGCCCACACGCACGGCAGTGCGAGCCCGGACCGACCACGCTCTCCCCCCGCGGAACCCGCGCAACGCACACATTCAGAAAGCTGCCCAGCAGCAGACCCACCACCAGACCAACGATCTCAGCCGCAACCACACTCACCTGCCAAGTATAGGTTCCTGCAAGGCACAGCTAAAAATCCACATGCATCCGCACCGACTCCACCATCACCGGCCCGCGGTCCTGGTTGTACCCCGGATGCTCGAGAAACTGCTCGTCGAACGCGTAGTAGAGCCCCTTCCACGTATGGTGGTTGTAGTAAAACTCGACGATGTCCTCCCGCGCATAGTTCAGCTTGCCGTCTCCCAGCAGAAAGCCCTTCCCGCCCATCGCCAGGTACGCCTGGTGGTCGCGCTTGATCGCATTCGTCACAAACGTCAGCCCCACCTTGTCGTTCGGCAGCCCAAACCGCCGCATGTTGTAATCCCCGCCAAATGCCATCGTCTGGTCGATCTCGGTATACGCATACGACTCATGCTCGCCCTCGTTCCACCCGAACTGCCCCCACAGCCTGCCGTTGTCCGAGACCTCCTCATCGAAGTTCGCAGCCACGCCATACTTCACCGTCGGCTTCGGCGCATGCGCGGTAATGTCCGGAGTCGGCGTCAAGTGTTCCACAAACAAGATGTTCTGCTGCCGGTAATCTCCCATATTTGCGTGATTCACAAATCCCAGCAGGCGCACCGCACCCTTCCGCTCCTGCAGCCACTCGTGCGCCGTCCCCGGCCCGTTGCGCAGCTCAAGCTCTACATTCTGCCCGCTCGCCCGCCTGAGCGCGTAGTCCAGATCGATCCCGTTCGCCACCGTCGGCATCGCGGCCAGCGCATAGCGCGCTGTGAAGTCATGGTCCGTATACTCAGCCACCAGCGCATCCGTATACCCACGCGTATTCGCCGCGTAATCCCACGAACCCGTGTTGTCGATCGACCAGTTCATAAACTGCAGGTGCGAGTCGGTCCCCACCGAGTTCTGGTCCAGCAGGTCCGGCAGGCTCATGCGCCCCGCCCACAGCTCAATCCGCCGGTCCGGAAGCGCAGGCTGCAGCGAGAAAGAAGTTCGTGACGCCTCCACCAGATGGTCCGACAAGCCGATTACCTGGTGCAGTTCATACCGCGCCAGGTAGGGCTTCGAGCCAAGATTCGGATTGCGAACCACGTCCAGATTCGTAAATCCCGCCAGCCCCAAGGCCTGCGAAAGTCCGCGCCCGCCCGCCGACTCCACATCGAAGATGCCGTCGGTCGCATACCTCGCATTCTTGTTCAGCTCGAACGCCGTGAAGATCGTTCCGATCAGCGATGTTTTGTACTCGCCGCGGCCAATAAAGCTGTTCGTGCTCTCGTAGGGAGAATGAAACGGCGCATCCGCTTGAAAGATGATGTTCGCCTGCCCGCCAACTAAATAGCGCGTCCCGTCGGAATGGGGAAAAAACGTTGGCGCGCCCTGGTCCGGCGCACTTTGCGGATCGGGTTCCGACGGATGCTGCGCCGCCGCAAACCGGACACACACACACACCTGCAACAAAAAAAGAACTACTTTGAACATGTCGTCCTATCTTCGCAGAAGCAGTGAAAGAACTTGGGTAAATTTAGTCACGCGAACACCCCAAAGACTCAGCGCTTGACGCCGCGCTTCGTCTTGAACTATCTTTGGCTTACACGGGAAAGGAGGATGGTCCAGCCTATGAAAATTGACAGTAATTGTTGTAACAAAACGGTACGTGAGGTGACTGAGGCTTAGAGCATCCCGCTCTAGTCCTGGAGTTCCAGAAGTTCCACTCCGAGGCCCATCCAGAAGCGTGGATGCCTCAGGTCAATCTCAACAGTCCACCGGCAATGGCCCGCAACCCCAAAAGGGAAGCGGGCCATCCGCTTTTCCGCATCCAAATCCTTATCATGGACACTATGACATCCCCAGTCATCGCTGAACCTCTCGCTGCGACCACGTTGGACCCCCTCGTCATCGCCGGACGAACCTTCTCCTCGCGCCTGCTCATCGGCACAGGAAAATACAAGGACGGTGCCCAGACCCGCGCCGCCATCGAAGCCTCCGGGGCCGAGATGGTCACCGTCGCCGTCCGCCGCGTCAATCTCGATCGCACCTCGGAATCGCTGCTCGACTTCATCGACCCCAAGCGCTACTTCCTCCTACCCAACACCGCCGGCTGCTACACCGCCGAGGAAGCCATCCGCGCCGCCCGCCTCGCCCGCGAGGTCGGCCTCTCCGACTGGGTTAAGATCGAAGTCATCGGCGACCTACCCACCCTCTACCCCGACATCCAGGCCACTGTCGAAGCCACCCGCGTCCTTGTCAAGGAGGGCTTCACCGTCCTGCCCTATACCTCGGACGACATCGTCTTCGCCAAGCGCCTCATCGATGTCGGAGCCGCCGCCGTCATGCCTCTCGGCGCACCCATCGGCACCGGCATCGGCCTCAGCAATCCAACCTCCCTGCGCATGATGCGCGAGCTCATCACGGAGGTCCCGCTGGTCGTCGACGCCGGCCTCGGCACCGCCTCGGACGCCGCCCTCGCCATGGAGCTCGGATTCGATGCCGTCCTGCTCAACACCGCCATCGCCGGAGCCGCCGACCCCGTCCTCATGGCCTCCGCCATGGGCAAAGCCGTCGAAGCCGGCCGCGAAGCCTTCCTCGCCGGTCGCATGCCCCGCAAGCTTTACGCCACGGCAAGCTCGCCGATGGAAGGTATCTCCAAGTAAGCGGTGGACTCCACAGAATCGCATAAAAACCAGGCGATGCTGGGCGCGATCGGAATCCTTGGGGCCTGCGCCGTATGGCTCGCTTCGATCCTCGCTCTCGTCTTCGCCATGCACCACATCATTCGCGTCTCAGCGCCTCCGCAAATCCATCCAGCACGCGCCATCGCAAGCGGCTCCGATCTCCCCATGGTTCTCGGATGCACAGCCTTCACCCTCCTCCAACTCACGTCGTTCCTGCTATTCGCCTTCGTCCTCCGAGCCTCCTGGAGGCTCCGCTCAGCAGTCTGCTTCTCGCTTGCTGCCGGTCTCGTCATGGTGGGCGACGCCGCTGGACTGCTCGCTCTGCTGGTCTGGCTTGGAGTCACCCTCGGTGCCGCCTAAGGAACGCGCTCCGCGCCCAGCCGCTGACCCAGACCCCATCTAAAGGTAAAATCCAGCCATGCGCGTCTTCGGCATCGATTGCGGCACCGAGTTCACCGGCTACGGCGTCGTGGACTTCGACCAGACCGCACGCAACCCCCAGCTCTCCTACGTCGACGCCGGCACCATTCGCGTCCTCAAAAAGCACACCCCCGCCGAGCGCCTCCACCAGAT
>CAXTQE010000046.1:0-25712 GCA_964246225.1 uncultured Acidobacteriaceae bacterium
TGGCCGTTCAGGCCGCGCCGGTGCCCATGGGCGACCCCGACCACTACACCATCCTGTTTCCCATCCGTCCCGGACAGACGGAGTTCCAGGTCACGTACCACCTCAACTACAAGGACTCGTTCACCTTCCACCCGCGGCCCGCGACCCCGATCGATAATCTTGTGCTGATTTTGCCGAAGAGCATGAGCTTCAAACCCGGAGCCTCCACGCCCTACACGTCCGTGGACGAGGAACCGGGCGCCCAGACCTACGTGGCCCGCAACGTGCAACCCTCGCAGCCGCTTGAGTTTACGATCGGCGGATCGGGGCAGCTTCCGCGCGACAACGGCGCTCCCGGAGCTGGCGGGCCCGGCTCCGGCGGTCCGACTGCCAACCCAACCTCCGTCCAGGCCGATCCGAACACCGACACGCGCCCCGGCGGCGGACTCGGCACTCCGGTCGACAAGGACGCCGAGCGCGATCCATGGACCAAATATCGCTGGTGGATCATCGCGGGCGTCGCCCTGGCCTTCGCCGCCGGTGCCGGCTTCATGCTTCGCACGCCCACTCCGGCGCGCCTCGGGACGGCCGTCAGCCCAACCCCGATCTCCGCCGGCCCGCAAGGAGCGCAAGGCCCGCAAGGAGCTCTGCAGATCCTGCGCGACGAAATGTTCTCGCTCGAAACCGATCGCATGACCGGCAAGCTGAGCGACATCCAGTACAGCGATCTAAAGACCGCCTACGACACCGTCCTGAAGCGCACGCTCGACCGCGCCGGAGCCGCCTAAGCGTGGCCTCGGTTTCGCGCCTGCTGCAACTGCTTACCCTCACCATCTGGGTCGGCGGCCTCATTTTCTTCGCGTTCATCCTCGCACCCACGGCCTTTCACACCCTGCCCAGTATCCGTGAAGCCGGCCTGGTTGTCGGAGCATCCCTGCGCGTCTTCGACCTGGTCGCCGTCAGCTGTGGAATTGTCTTCCTCGCAGCCACGGCACTGCTCTTCAGCCGTGCGCCTCTGCCCACCCGCGGGAGGTACGAGATGGAGTTCCTGCTAGCCGCGGTCATGCTCCTTGCCACGGCTTACGTTCACTGGAACATTCTCCCCTCTATGGACAACGACCGGCGTCTCGCGGGAGGAGACATCACCTTCGTGGACGCGTCGAACCCGGCCCACGTCCACTTCGACAAGCTTCACACGCGGTCGGAGCGCATCGAGGG
The DNA here is from genome assembly GCA_964246225.1 of uncultured Acidobacteriaceae bacterium. Lineage (GTDB taxonomy): Bacteria > Acidobacteriota > Terriglobia > Terriglobales > Acidobacteriaceae > Edaphobacter. The sequence goes on from CAXTQE010000046.1 coordinate 1,198, forward strand.
CGGCGTGCTTTTGCTCGGGCTTGCGGTCATCTTCCTCGTCTCGCGGGAACAAGTCTCGCGCGAGTAAGCAGTCCTTGCCCGACTGTGCTCACTCTACAGTCATCGTGACCGCAACGGTGTGCAGCACCGTCGCCCCGGACGCAGCCGTTCCCGTACCGCTCACCGTCAGGGTGTAAGTTTGGGCTGCAGTGGCGCGCGCCGAGGCTGTATTCACCCGATCCCCGCATCCCAGTCCCGCACCCGCGAGCGCCGTAAACGCGAGGGCCAGCAGCACGCGACGCCGGCGAGCCAACCAGGCGACCGGCAACAGGCAGGCATAGATCAAGCCATTCATCCCGCGCAATCCGGCCAGCTTGGGAGTCTGGATGGTCAGCGTGAACGTCTGCGCTCCGCTGCCCGGGGGCAGATACGCCGGGCTGAACGACGCCGTGGCTCCCGTCGGCAACCCGGCCACGGTCAGTTGGATCGGGCTCGACAGACCTCCATTGACTGGCGTCGCCGTAAACGCAAACTGCGCAGCCGATCCGGAGGTGACCGTAATCGCCGCCGAGCCACTGGCTGCGAGCGCGAAATCCGGGGTCGTCGCGGAGCTGACGGCGATCGCTACCGGCGCCGAACTCGCCCCCAGCAGATTGCCGTCCCCGCTGTAAATCGCCGTGAGCGTTGTCGTCGCCCCGGACACGCTGGTGGCAGCCACCGTCGCGCTCTGCATCGCGAACGCAGCGCTCCCGGTTGGGGACAGCGGCATCGTCTGCATGACCTGCCCTCCCTCCACCAGCTCGACACTTCCCGTAGCCGTGCCCGAGGTAGAGGAGGCGACCTGCACCGCCAATCCGCTCGTCATCGTGACCACGGAGGGAGCTTTGGCGATCGCCACCGCAGCCGCGACCGCAGTCATCCTGTAGTTCGCCGCAGCCGCTCCGCTGATCGACGCCGTAATCGGATACGATCCGGGCGGTGAAAGAGCATGCGCGGTCGATACCAGCGCCAGCGTCACAGATCCTGCCGCCGCGTCTCGGGCAAGTTCCCCGGTCAGCGTACCCGTTAAACCCGGAATCGTCTGCCCGTAGACGAGGTTCACCGGGTTGGGGGTCGCCGTCAGCGCAGCCGGTGCAACCGTCAGGGCAACGACGCCGCTCTGTGCCGCACCATGACTTGCGTCCCCGGCGTACGTGACGCTGAGTTCGTGCGATCCAACCGCCAGTCCGCCGAGGGAAAACGTTGCCGCGTTCGCGCTCAACGACGCCGTACCCAGAGTCTGGACGCCGCCGTCGAAAAACGTGACCATGCCTGTCGCCGGACTCGCCGCAAGAGTCGCCGTCGCCGCGCCGGCACCGTATCCGGCGACCGAGGGTGCGGTCAGCGTCAGGACTCCGGCCTGCGTAGGCCCCACCCCGGCGAAGGTGTGAATCACCGCTGCCGCATCCACCTGCCGAATGCGCGCGTTGCCGCTATCGCTCAAAGTCGGCAAACTCGTCGCATTGAACGCGACCGCACGAGGCGAGTTCAGGGATGCCGCCACGGCCAGCCCTCCATCCCCGGCAAACGCTTGCGTCCCGTCGCCGGCAATCGTACTCATCTGCCCGCTTACCGCATCCAGTCGCCGGATACGATGGTTTTGCGAGTCCACCATCAGCAGGTTGCCGGAGGAATCAAGTGCCAGTCCGCGCGGAAGCCGCACCTCTGCCGTCGCGCCTGCGCCTGAGTCACCGGCAAATCCCGCCTGGCCGGTTCCCGCCACGGTGGTGATGACGCCGGTCTTGCCATCGACCCGTCGCACCCTATGGTTATGCGTGTCGCTGAGGTACAAATTGCCCGCAGCATCGATCGCCAGACCCTCCGGCGCGTCGAGGCTCGCCGCTGTCGCCGCCCCGCCGTCGCCCGCATACCCCTGCGCGCCGTTCCCTGCCACGGTGGTCACCAGGCTGGTTGCGTGATCGATGCGCCGGATCAGGTGGACTCGGCTGTCCGCAAAAAAAACGTCGCCAGCGGAATTGATCGCCAGCGCCGTGGGAAGATCGAGGGCCGCCGCAGCCGCAGCGGTGCCGTTCGGGCTTGACCCCGCAGTTCCGGTTCCCGCGAAGGTCGTGATGACGCCAGAGACTGCGTCGAGCCGGCGAATACGATGGTTGTGCGAGTCTCCTATATAGATGTTGCCGCTTCCATCAAGCGCAACCCCCGTCGGCGAATCGAGCAGCGCAGCCGTCCCCGGTCCGCCATCGCCGTTGAAGCCCTGCGTTCCGGTCCCGGCGACCGTGGTCAGCACACCGGCCGCAGTCACCTTCAGCAGTACGTGCTTGCCTGTATCCGCCAGATACAAGTTGCCGCCAGCATCGTACGCCACCCCGCCTGGCAGCAGAACGGGGACGGTAGTCGCCTGCGTCGTCGAAGTCTGGGCCGCGCAACCAAGGCTCAGCGCCCAAACGAACAGCAAAAGGAACCATGCCTTTAGCGGCAGGTCACGCCGGCGTGCGAAATGGGTCGTGCTTGGCATGCTCCTCAGGTCCAAATCGCTCGATCGAAAGGATCGTTTCTGGAGTGTAGAGGGGTGTGCAGGAGTGTGACTATCCCCCAAACAGACCACACAGCGGCGGCCAGCCGAGCACAGCGCTCCTCCACCGCCATCCCGTAAAGAGGGAAGACAGCGTCTGGAAGACCTTGTAATCTAACCGAAAAGCGCCATTCCATAAATTGCTCAGAAAGTGTAAGAAGGAGCTATATGTTCACTCACCGCACCTCGCCGGCAGCCTTTTTCCTGCTCACGGGTGTACTGCTTGCATCCGGATGCAAACAGCACCCCACGGCCACCCCCAGCTCTCCGAATGCCACAGCTTCTCCCGCTCAAGCCGCCGGTGTGCGCAACTCCGACGGCTCAATTACCAATCCCGCCGGCGCGGTAACCTACCCTGCGGGACGCTCCGTGGCCCGAAATCTGGACGGGTCGCGCGCGACTCCGGCGCAAGCTCCTGCCGCACCCATGAACTCCGCCCCACCCGCGCCGCAGGGATCAGCCCCCAGTCCGGCTCCCGCGCCAGTGCCACTCGTTGTGCCGGCGCATACCGCGGTCGCCGTTCGCCTCACGACCGGGCTCGCCGCCAGCCGCAATGAAGTCGGCGACCGCTGGACTGGCGTGCTGGAATCGCCCATCTCGGTACACGGCACCGAGGTCTTCCGGAGCGGAACCCCGGTCGCAGGCGAGGTCGTCTCGTCGAAAGGCAAAGGACGGTTCAAGGGCGCGGGCGATCTAGGCATTTCCTTGACCGCAATCGGCCGCGACCACGTCGAGACCAGCGTCTACGAGAAGGACGCCAAGGGCCGCGGCAAACGAACCGCCGGCTTTGTTGGAGGAGGCGCAGGCATAGGAGCCCTGATCGGAGGCCTTGCCGGAGGTGGCAAAGGCGCGTTGATCGGCGGTCTGGCCGGCGCGGGAGGAGGAACCGCGGCAGGAGCCTATACCGGCAACCGAGATGTCACAATCCCCTCTGAATCCGTGATTACCTTCCGTCTTACCCAGGCGCTGCGGCGCTAGTTCTCGCTCGGAGTGGGGATCGTGAGCGCCGCTTGCGGTTCCCACCGTACACTGAGCGGATGCGCCTGACCCCGAACTTTCTGCTGTCGGCTACTGACCCGGCCCACTTCCCCACTGCGGCAAAAACCGCCGACGCGCCCGAGGTGGCGTTCCTCGGCCGGTCCAACGTAGGCAAAAGCTCCCTGCTTAATGCGCTGCTCGGCTCCAAACAGGCTCACACCTCGTCCACCCCTGGCCGCACCCGCGCCATCAACTTCTTCGCTCTCCACGAGGGTGCAGGCGACCGCCGCAAGCCGCGCCCAACACTCATCTTCGCCGACCTGCCCGGCTACGGCTACGCCAAACTTTCGAAGTCCGTCTCCGCCGAGTGGCCCAAATTTATCGAACCCTACTTGGCCGAACGCGAGACGCTGGCATTGGCCCTTTGCCTGGTCGACACCAACATCCCACCGCAGGCTAGTGACACAACACTCATCCACTTCTTCAAGCAGATCCAGCGGCCGTATCTGGTCGTCGGGACGAAGTCCGACCGCGTCGGTCAGAGCCAACTGCAGAAATCCCTCGCCGCGTTGCGAGAGGCGCACGAAATCGACGAGGTCTTTCCCGTCAGCGCCGAAAAAGGCACCGGCATCCAGCAGCTTTGGAAGCGGATCGAATCCGTCGCCGCGGACGAGTAGCAGGGTCAGCGCGCAGGGTTGTTCTGCCCCGTTCTACCCGTGCGCGCCTCCGTCGTCCCCATGCTTCAGTCCCCGTAGTAATCCAGCCCAAGATGCGTGATCAGATCCTGGCCCATAATGTGCCGCAGCGTATTTTTCAGCTTCATCGATTGAATGAACAGATCGTGCTCCGGATACACGCCGGGAGCCGTGTCCGGGTCTTTGAAGTAGAAGCTCAGCCACTCCTGGATGCCCAGTCCCTTCAGAGAGGAGGTTCGCGCCGCCAAGTCCATGAACAGCACCAGGTCCAGCGCCAGCGGAGCCGCCAGAATCGAGTCGCGGCAGAGGAAGTCGACCTTCAGCTGCATCGGGTATCCCAGCCACCCGAAGATGTCGATATTGTCCCAACCCTCTTTGTTATCACCACGGGGCGGATAATAGTTGATCCGAACTTTATGGTAAAGGTCCTTGTAGAGGTCAGGATGCAGCTCTGGCTGGAAGATATATTCAAGCACGCCCAGCTTCGACATCTCCTTGGTCTTGAACGACTCCGGATCGTCCAACACCTCACCGTCCCGGTTTCCCAGGATGTTGGTCGAATACCACCCAGCCACGCCCAGCATGCGGGTCTTGAACGCCGGCGCCAACACCGTCTTGATGAACGTTTGACCCGTCTTAAAGTCTTTGCCGCAGATCGGCGCGTTCATCTGCTTCGAAAGCTCGTTCAGCGCCGGGATGTCCACGGTCAGGTTCGGCGCGCCATTCGCAAACGGGATTCCCTCCTTCAACGCCGCCCACGCATACAACATGGAAGGCGTGATGCCCGGATCATCGTCGACCAGCCCCTTTTCAAACGCGGCCAGCGTCTGGTGAACCGCCGTCTGCTCCAGAAAAATTTCGGTCGAGCCGCACCAGATCATCACCTGCCGATCCGTCTTCGTCTTGAATTCGGCAATATCGTTGCGAATTTGGTTGGCCAGGTCGCACTTGTTTTTGCCGATCTTCTTCTTCTGCGCGGTCAGCCGCTTCACATAGTGCTGGTCAAAGACCGCCGGCATCGGCTCAATCGATTCGAGAAACGGCCGGATCGACTCCAGCTGGTCGCGGTCCAGCACCTGCGCCGTCTTGGCCGCGTCGTAAAGATTGCCGCCGAAGATATCCCAGCCTGTGAAGACCAGGTCGTCAAGCGGAGCTAGGTCGATAAAATCCTTGATCAGGGGCGTATTCGCGTCCGTCCGCTTGCCCAGCCGGATGGTGCCCATCTGCGTGAGCGAACCGATCGGCTTTGCCATACCCTGGCGAATCGCTTCGACGCCGGCAATCAACGTGGTCGCCACGGCACCCATGCCGGGGATCATAATGCCAAGCTTTCCTGTGTGCGGCTTGATGCTGGCCGCGTCGCTTTGCGCGGCTCCAGACGTAGACATACGGCAATAACCTTCTTCCGAAAAGATAAGATTTTTCCGAGATCACACAGACGGTGCACGGACACTTTAGTCTCTAACACCAGGTGGGCTTTGGCAAATAAGATCGGCTGACGCCAGAAGCCCTCCAGGCACGCCGCCACGCTATGATCGAACCACTTTGAACTCCGTACCTCAGCGCCTGTCCCCTGCCTCCCGCTCTGCCGAGCCCTGGTTCCCCTATCGTCCCTCCACTCTTCGCCGCTGCGGCAAAGCCGCCTTCCTGCTGCTCGTCTGCGCCTACTTCAGCTTCGCCGACGGCTCCGACCCCATGTTCCTCCGGCTAGACGAGTACACCCGTGGCGCTTCGCCGACGCCGTACCAGGACCGCGAGCTGATGATGTATGTCTTCCGCGCGCTGATCCGCGTGCCTCTTATCGCGCACGCCGGCCAGATGCAGGCCCTCCACCACGATGCCTACCGCCTCATCTTCATGCTCCTCTCCTTTGTCTCTATCCTCATAGCCTTCCTCGCCAACCGCCTCACGCTCCTGCGTCTCACCGCTGACCGCGTCTTCTCCTTCTGGGCCTCCTTCCTCGTTGTCCTGATGGCGCATCTGCTGCTCGCCTCCACCTGGGGTCCGAGCTATCCCGTTCCCTACGACGTCCCTTCGCTCGCCTTCTTTTCTCTCGGCATCTACCTTATCGGCAGCCGGCGCTGGTTTCTTTACTACTTTTTTTTCATCCTCGCTGTTTTTAATCGCGAGACCGCCTGCTTTCTCACCATCTTCTTCGCCGTCTGGGAGGGGACACGGCTCAGCGAAGCCGGTGCCTCGCTCCGCACCCGCCTCCGCAGCATCGTCCCTGCTGTCTCCCTCCAGGCCATCCTCTGGCTGCTGATCAAGGCCCACCTCGCACACAAATACGCCCTCAACCCAAAGGAGTCCGGGCTAACCGGCGGCCTGTTCAGCATGAACCTCAGCTACAATATCCGCGAGTTGCTCAAGCCCTACCAATGGCCGCTGCTCGCCAGCGTCTGCGCCTTCTCGCTGCCATTTGTGTGGCTCGGGCGCCGCTGGATCAGCTCAAACCCTTTGCGCAACGCCACAGCTACCGTCCTGCCACTCTCGTTTCTTGGCCTCATGATCGTCGGGATCATCGTCGAGGTCCGCATCTTCGCCGACTGGATCGCCATGATCGCCCCATGCGCGGCGCTCATCGTCCACAACCGCTTCCGGCCCATCACAACTTAGGCCTGGGCAGCAGGCGTGCGAATCCGGTTCTTCCAGTGCGTCCAAACGAACCAGACGAAGCCCGCCACGATCAGCAGCTCGACGGCCACATGAAAGCGCCCAAACACTTCCTTGAAGCGCGGATCTGTGCGGAAGCTGTCGCCCAGCCGCATGCCGAGATACGCCAGCGCATAGCACCACGGCCAGGAGCCGATGAACGTATATATATGAAACCGAAGCAAATTCATCTTCGCAACGCCCGCCGGGAACGCGATAAACGTCCGAATGATGGGCAGCATGCGCCCGATCAGCACGGCAAACGAACCAAACCGAACGAAGAACTGGTCCACCCGGTCAAGATCGTGCCGGCTCAGCAGCAGGTAGCTGCCATAGCGCTCGACCATCGGCCGGCCGCCGCGCGCGCCAACCCAGTACGCCGGGATAGAACCAAGATTGGACGCCAGCGAGGCGATGGTTGCCAGCAGGACCAGTTGCGCCTGGCCGTGCGCCAGAACCGCCCCGGCGAACGGCATGATCACTTCCGACGGCAGCGGCACGCAGGCCGACTGAATCGCCATCAAGAGCGCCACGCCCGCGTATCCCGTTGACGCGATGAAGCCGATGAGCAAACCTATGAGCTTTTCTGACATTGGCTTGCAGTATATCGTCGAGCCCGCGGAGGCCTCTTTGGTACCATCATCCTTTGAGGAGTACCGCAACCATGGCAGACCTAATCTCCGCATCCGGCGCCCCCGGTGCTGCCGTAGCCGAGCCACCCGCCAGCACGCCGACGCGCCCCGCCAGCTCATACGCGCCCGCCGACCCCAAAGCCAAGCCCGTCCAGCGCCAGATCGTCTGCTTCAGCTTCTTCAAGGTCATGCCCGAGTGGCGCCGACTGCCCGCCGCCGAAAAAGACGCGCACAAGGCCGCATTCGCCGACGTCCTCACCCGCTGGAACAAGCCCGGTGAATTCCTCTCGCTCACTTATTCCACGATAGGGACCAGAGGAGATACGGACATGTGCGTCTGGTCGATCGGCTACGCAATCGACGAGCTCAACCGCATGCGCGCCGAGCTCATGCAAACCCCGCTCGGCGGCTATCTCACCTCGCCGCACAACTTCCTCGCCATGACCAAGCGTTCGCAGTATCAGATCGACCGCCCGGACGAGAGCGAAGGCGAGGGTCGCGGTGCCATCCGTCCCGGTGGCCAGAAGTACATCTTCGTCTATCCGTTCTGGAAGACGCGCCCCTGGTACCTGCTCTCCGCCGCCGAACGCAAGCGCCTGATGGACGAGCACATTCGCATCGGCCTGATGTATCCGCGCGTCAAGCTCAACACCACTTACTCCTTCGGCATCGACGACCAGGAGTTTGTAGTCGCCTTCGAGACCAACTTCCCCGAGGACTTCCTCGACCTCGTTCAGCAGCTTCGCGAGACCGAGATCAGCCTCTACACACTCGAAGACACGCCTATCTTCAGCTGCGTCCGCCTGCAGCCGCGGGAGATGCTCGACCGCCTCGGCTAAAAAAATAGCTTAGATCCGGGTGCCCCAGGTCTCGCCTCTGAGACCTGGGTTTTCAAATCAATCCATGCCCGCCAAATCCACCAAAACCGCCGCAGTCGTTCGCAAGCCCGCACCTTCACCCACCGGCGGCGGGGCTCGCAAGATCGCCGCTGCCGAACCGACCTCACCCAAGAAACGCCCAGGCAAAACCAAAAAGCCTCTCGCCCCCGAGCGCGTTGCGGCCATCCTAGACGCGCTCGCAAAGACCTACCCCGGCGTCGTCTGCGCGCTGAACCATACCAGCGCCTGGGAGCTAACGGTCGCCACCATCCTCTCCGCCCAGTGCACCGACGCCCGCGTCAATCTCGTCACGCCCGAGCTCTTTCGCACCTATCCGACCCCCAGGGACATGGCCGCCGCTTCCCTGCCAGAGCTCGAGGCGCTCATCCGCACCACAGGCTTCTTCCGCAACAAGGCCAAGTCCATCCAGGGCGCCGCGAAGGCCGTCGTCGAGCAGTTCGGCAACAAAGTGCCGCAAACCATGGAGGAGCTGCTCGAGCTTCCCGGAGTCGCCCGCAAGACCGCCAACGTTGTCCTCGGCAGCTGGTATGAGATCGCCGTCGGCGTCGTCGTGGACACCCACGTGCTGCGCCTCTCGCGCCGGCTCGAGCTCACCACCAACGACCAGCCCGAAAAGGTCGAGCAGGACCTGATGAAGCTCATCCCGCAGGACCGCTGGATCGCCTTCTCGCACGAGCTCATCCACCACGGCCGCCAGATCTGCATCGCCCGCACGCCGCGCTGCGCCGATTGCACGCTCGAAACGCTCTGCAACTCCGCCGACAAAACCTGGTCGTCTCACTAGCCACGCGCAGCGTCGAGCACCAGCCACTTCTCTGCTACTCCCCCGGCAACTCCACCTGAAAGCTGTAGCCATGCCGGGTAAACCCAAGGGAGTCATAAAAGCGGTGCGCCTCTTCCCGCTTCACATTGCTCGAAGCGCCATCTTGTAGCAACCTCCCAGACGACACTGGTCCAGCGCGTGTCGCATCATGGTGCGCCCCCCGCCATCCTAGTTGGCTCTCCCGAAGGTATGCTGGCTGTACTGCAGCATCGTCCCCCAGGGAGGGCCGTACGACCAATCCACAGACACTCATCGACGAGATCTACTCTGCTTTCAACCGGCGGAACATCGACGGTGCACTGGCGCGGATGAGTGAGAGCATCAGCTGGCCAAAGGCATCGGAGGGCGGACGTGTCGTCGGCAAGGAGGAGATTCGCGCCTACTGGAGTCGCCAGTGGAAGGAGTTTGATCCTCACGTTCAACCCATCGAAGTCATCGACCGCGGTGAAGGCAGGATTGATGTGCGAGTCCATCAACTGGTGAAGAGCCTTGGTGGCGCCGTGCTCTCAGACAGCGAAGTCTGGCACCGTTACACCATTGCGGACGGCCTCCTAGAGCGCATGGATCTCAGCGAAGGCAATGCCGACTCGGAGCAGAGCCCGTCCTCAGCCTTCTCGCATCGCTAAATCAAACGGCGCCTCTAGCCGACCTGGACGCCTTCGCGGATCGCAGGCCCTCGGCTAGCGATTCGCAAAGTGCCCGCGAATCGTCTCCACCAGGGTGGCTACCGTGGCATCCTTGGCCTGCACCGTCGGCACCAGACCCACCTCGCGCATGGTGTGGGAGGTAATCGGTCCAATCGAGACCAGCACTGTCTCCGCTGGAACCCGGACCTCCGCCTGCTGCAGAAGTTCCGCCAGATTCTGCGCCGTCGAGGAACTCGTAAACGTAATCGCATCCGGCGGCGACTCCCGAAACAGCTGCTGCAGCTGCCGCACCGAACGCGGCGGCACGATGTTTCGATACGCCTCGGCGATCGTCAGCTCACAACCCGCCTCGCGCAGCGCCTCCGGTAACATCTCCCGAGCCACCGCCGCCCGCACCAGCAGCACCCTCCTTCCCGCCGCGAGCGGCACAAGCTCCTCCGCCAGCGCCTCCGCCACCGAGGTTCGCGGCATCAGGTCGACCTGCTCCGCCATCCCCGTACGAAACACCGCCGACGCCGTCGCCGGCCCAATCACCGCAATCCGCCGCGGCCGCGGCTTCACTCCCAGCCGCCGCCCGCGCTCGACAAAGCACTCGACCGCGTTCGCACTCGTAAACACCACCCAATCAAACACCAGCATGCAGGCCAGCGCCGCGTCCATCGCGCAATAGGAAGCGGGCGGCGCAATCTCGATTGCCGGGATCTGCACTACGTCCGCGCCCAGCGCCTCCAGCTCTGCCGCCAGCGCCGAAGCCTGCTCGCGCGCCCGTGTCACCAAAATCCGTTTGCCGCTCAAGGGAAGCATTCTGCTCTTTCTAAAATCGCGGCATCGTCCCGCAAACTCTTAAGATGTCGCCAGCTACCCTGTGCACCTCTGTGGAATGTCGAAGTTCCTCGGCGTTCCACACCTCAAGCACGCGCCAGCGCCAAACCTTGCGCCACGCTTGTAAATTCATCCCCCGTCACTACCCTGTCCGGGAAGCGCTCCTCAAAAAGCCGACGCACCGCTGGGACAAAACTGGTGCCGCCGGTCAGAAACACGCGATCCACCGCGCTCCGCTCCGCCCCTGCCTCGGCCAGCAAACCATCTACCGTCTCGGCAATCTTCCCGAGCTCGGGTGCAAGCCAGCCCTCACCCTCCGCCCGCGGGACCGACCTCCCCAGCCCCCGCGACCCCCCCTCCGGCCCCGCAAACCCACCCGGCGCCTCTTCCGCCGAGGACAAGGCCAGCTTGGTCCGCTGCACCGCCTGATGCAGCGCGTAGCCAAGGTCCTCGGTAATCAGCGCCAGCAAAGCTGCGATCTTCTCCGGCTCCACCGCCCGCTTCTCCGCCGAGGTCAGGATCTCAAGCACATTGCGCGTCCGCAGGAACGACAGGTAGTGCCACCGCTCCAGGTTCGCATAAATCCACGCCGGAACCGCCGGAATGCCCTTCCCGCCGCGCGCCACGGACTCCGAACCCAGGGCCGGCGAGATCAGCTTGCGCACGATCCGCGCATCGAAAGCATCGCCCGCAAAACCTAGCCCGGCGCTGCCCAGCACCCTTCGCTCTCCGCCCGCGCCCACCGTAATCAGCGAGAAGTCGCTCGTCCCGCCGCCGAAATCCCCGATCAGCACCGTCTCCGTATGGTCCAGCGTCCGCGCATAGGAGTACGCCGCCGCCAACGGCTCAAACTCGAACTCCACCGACTGGAAGCCCGCCTGCACAAACGCCGCCCGCAGCCGGGTCAACGCGTACTCGTCATCCTCCGGCGTCTCTGCCGAGACGAAGCGCACCGGCCGCCCCACCGTCGCGCGCCGCACCGGAACCCCGAACTGCGCCTCCGCTCGCGTTCGCAAATCCCTCAGAATCCTGGAGATGAGGTCTTCAAGCGTGTAATTGCGCCCAAACACCTCGGTTCCCGTCAGCGAGCGAAGCGGCAGATACGACTTCAGCGACTGGATCAACCGCCCCGGCTGCTCGCCCTCCCGATGCCCGCGCAGATACCGATCGATCGCCTCCTGCCCGGAGCTCGACCCGATCCCCCGCGCCGTCCGTTCCAGGTACAACAGCGACCGCCAGCTGAAACCCTCCGGCCCAAACCGCACCAGCTCCACGCCCTCCGCCGTCGCCCGCGCCACCGAGCTGTTTGTCGTGCCAAAGTCGATCCCGATCCAGCCGATCCCAATCCCGCCTTCCATCCCCTGTGCCTCATGAAGACATGAACGGCTATCATGGCACAGACGGAGGCTTTCCCGTGATCTTTGCCAGCGACCTCGACACCATCACAACCCAGGAGCGTATGCTGCAGTTCGCCTCCTTCAGCCCCGACACCGCCTGGGCCGTGGGCAGCCGTCTCCGCGCCGGCGCCCTTGCGCGGCAGGCCGCCATGACCTTCGAAATCCAGGTCGCCGGACGCACCGTCTTCCTCACCACCACCGGGAACGCTGCTCCCGGCCAGGCCGACTGGATTCGCCGAAAACGCAACGTCGTCATGCGCTTCGGCCGCAGCTCCTACGCCGTCGGCCTGCAGCTTGCGCAGGAAGGCAAGACCATCGAAGAGCGCCACGGCCTTACCCTGGCCGACTACGCCATGCACGGAGGTGGCTTTCCGCTCGTGCTCACAGGCACAGGATTGATCGGTTCCGTCATCGCCAGCGGTCTCGCCCAGCGCGTCGATCACGCTATGGTCGTCGAAGCCCTCGCTGCCACCCTCGAGCGCAGTGACATTCCCCGGCTCGAATAAGCAACCATCGATCTCCTTGGTGACCCTTGCGAAGGGAATCTGCTTTGCTGTCCACGTCCACTTCCAGACCGGCGTGAAACAGTGGTGCCCGTTCCTCGCAGCTTGACCGCGATGAATGGGAGGGAGATCTCTGACCACCGCATCTTTGATCCTGCCAAATGGGGAACTATCGCCCCAGAAGATCCCAGGCTCCACGGCCAATCAAAACCTCCGCCGCACGCCCTCCAAGCTTCATCGCCGGCTCACCCCGCTCCGCATCGCACGTCACCTGCACCGACTCTTCGCCGTCAGGAGAGAGCACCTGCGCATGCAGCCGCCAGCCCTCATCGAGCGCCAGACAGTGCGCGCCCAGAGGCAGCTCGCAACCGCCGCCCATCGCGGCCAGAAACGCCCGTTCCACATCCGTGGCGAACCTTGCCGCCCGGTCGTCCAGCTTGCGCACCGCCGCATGGATCGCCGGATCCCGCCCCGCGTCGTCCGTGTCGAGCGCATGCTCCGGGCTGCGCGTCTCGAGCGCCAGCGCACCCTGCCCCGGAGCTGGTGTCAACTCATCCACCGCAAACCGCTGATGCACGGATTCCACTCGCCCCAGCCGCTCCAAGCCCGCACACGCCAGCACCAGCGCGTCGCACTGCCCTTCCTCGAGCTTGCGCAGCCTGGTGTCTATGTTGCCACGCAGCTCCACAAACTCCACATCTGGCCGCAGACTTAGCAGTTGCGCCCGCCGCCGAGGACTCGTCGTCCCAATCCGCCCGCCCGCCGGCAGCGTGTGCAACCCCCAGAAGGCCTCGCAAACAAACCCATCCCGGGCATCGGCCCGAGGCGGAATCGCCGCCAGGGTAAACCGCTTGTCCAGGCACGTCGGCAGGTCTTTGAGCGAGTGCACCGCAAGGTCGATCCGGCCTTCCGCCAGCGCATCTTCAATCTCCTTGATAAAAATCCCTTTGCCATCCAGGCCCGGCGGCGCAACAAACCCCGGCTGTTGCATCCGGTCGCCCGTCGTGCGAATGATCTCAATTTCAACCGTGTAGCCCTGCCCCCGCAGCTCGGAAGCGATATGGTTGGCCTGCCACAAGGCCAGCTGTGAGCCTCGGGAGCCGATTCGAATCGTATACATACGCCCTTTAGCATACCGCGCGGCCGGCACCTCGACCGTCCAGCTTTTAGCTTCCGCTAGGTTTGGTAGACGACACCATCGATCTTGACCTTGGAACACCAGAAGCAGTGGGCGATGTCTTTCCGCGGCGCAAGCTCTGCAAGATCCAACCTCCGCCAGCGGTGCAGACCGGCACGACAGAAAAGCCCGAGCACGCTGCTGGCCTCATGTTCCCGGTGTGGCCACAGCCTGGCAAAGCGGGCCGCGAGTTCTGAGTCTGGCGAAAGATCTTCCACGTTGTCATGCTCTCAATCCTGCCCGGAAAGGACAAGCTAGATCAAAGGCCGCCCTATCGCTTCCGCTCCGCATACAACGTACGCAGCCGTGCCAGCTCGGCGGCATCTCCCTGCTCCGCCGCGCTCCGGATCGCACTCATCGGCCCATGCAGAAACTTTGCCGTGAGGGACCGCGTCAGCGCTTCCACCGCGCTCTGCTGTGCCGTCGTCAGCGTTCCCAGCTTTCCTGCCGCACGCGCCAGCTCGCCCTGCCGCAGAGCCTCCGCTTGCTCCTGCAACGCCAGGATCGCCGGCACCGCGTCGAGCGCCTTCAGCCGCTGCTGATAGCGCGTCACCTCCGCCAGCACAATCTGCTCCGCCGCCGCTGCCTCCCGCGAGCGATCTGCCAGGTTCCCCTGCGCCACCTGCTGCAGATCGTCGATGTCGTACACAAAGCAGCCATCCACCTCGTTCATCCGCGGATCCACATCGCGCGGCACTGCGATGTCGATAAAAAACATCGGCCGCCCGCGCCGCCGCTGAATAAAATGCGTCCCATGCGAACGCCCAAACAGCTGCTGCGGCGCACCCGTCGAGGTAATCACGATGTCCGCCCGCTGCGCTTCCGCATACAACTGGTCGAACGGAATGACCTCCACCTCCAGCTTCGGCCCGCGAAACTCCGCCGCCACCTTCTGCGCGCGCGCCTCCGTCCGGTTCGCAATCAGCAGATGCGCCGCGCCATGCTGAATCAGGTGCCGCACCGCCAGCTCCGACATCTTGCCCGCGCCCACCAGCAGAATCTGCTTGTCCGCCAGAGACCCAAAGATCTTCCGCGCCAGGTCAACCGCCACCGACGCAATTGATACCGACGACGACCCAATCTGCGTCTCGCTCCGCACCCGCTTCGCCACCGTAAACGCGCTCTGCAGCAGCCGGTCGAGCGACGTCGACACAGCCCCCACCTCCCGAGCCACCGTATACGACTCCTTCACCTGCCCCAGGATCTGCGGCTCTCCCACCACCATCGAATCTAGCGACGACGCCACCCGAAACAGATGCCGCACCGCTTCCCGCTCCCGATACTCATACACATGCGGGCGAATCGTCGCCGTCGGCACCGCGAAATAGTCCTCGAGGAAACCAAGCAGGTCAGCTCGGCTTTGCTCCGTCCTTCCCTCCTCCTGCAGCGTCACCAACTCCACCCGGTTGCACGTCGAAAGAATCAACCCCTCGCGCACCCCCGGCGCACTCAGCAGCGAACGCGTCGCCGCCGCCAGTTGCCCAGCCGGAATCGCCAGGCGCTCGCGTATCTCAAGCGGCGCCGTCTGATGGTTGACCCCCATCAACACCAACGTCGATTCGGTCTGCCCGCCTTCGCTCATGGCGCGGAAAACCTGTGCACCGCCGAAAGGTTATTCGACGCCCACACCGCCAGAACCACCACAAAGACAAAGCTCGACCAATACACCGCCCTCCGTCCGCGCAGCCCGGACATCCGCCGGATGTGGATCATGCCCACGTACGCAATCCACATCGCGAACGCCAGCAGGATCTTCGGATCGGTAAAGTACGCCGGCCCATACGCAACCTCTGCCAGGAACGACCCAATCAGCAGCCCCGCCGTCATACACGGCAGCCCAATCAGCAGCGCCCGCAGCGCAATCCGGTCGATCGTCTCAAGCGGCGGCAGACGTACCCGGGTCCGCGCCACCGACTTCGCCTTCAAGCGCCGCTCCTGCACCAGGTACATCAGGCTCGTCACCAGCGACACCATCAGCGCCACATACGCCGCCAGCAGCAAGGCAATATGCAGAAAAAGCCAGCCTGAGTGCAGTCCCGGAAGATTCGCCGTCTCAACCCCCGGCCGGAACGCAGGCAGCAGCCCCGTCAAAAACGCGAGCGGCAACAGCACCACGCCCAGCGACATCGTCCGATACCGCCAGTACACCAGCACAAACGCCAGCGCCAGCAGCAGCCCGAACGTCGACTGCGTCTCATGCGCCTCGACCGGCAACGCATGATGCGCCGCATTCAACATCTCCGCCAGCGAGACGAAGTGAAACAATAGCCCGGTCATGGCCGCCGGCAAAGCCACATGCCGCCAGCGCGGCCGCTCATACAGCGCCGCCGGTAGCACCGCCAAAGCGGCCACACCGTACAGCAAAACAGCGAGTCTGAGCCAGAGCAGGGGCATAGAGATCAAGCGACAAGCGCTTACTTCATTCTATCGGCTGATGCGCGCGAAACTTGAGCGCCTCCCGCGACCTTTATACTTGGACCAAAATCCCAGCCCCCAACCGAGGAACCCATGGCCGCACTCATCGACGCCATCAGCGTCAAGCGCAAATCCGTATTCGAGTTCGAAAGCATCCCCTACCTCTGCCTCGACGCCGAGGTCAACTCCCCCACCGCCCGCGGCGGCCAGACCCTCGTCCGCCTCAAAATGCGCAACCTGCTCACAGGCGCCGTCTTTGAGAAAACCTTCAAGGCCAACGACAAGTTCAAGGAGCCCGACCTCGTCCTCGTCCCCGCCCCCTACCTCTATTCGGATGCCGATGGCTCCTACTTCCTCGACCAGGAGTCTTTCGAGACCCTCACCCTTGCCGACGACATGCTCGCCTCCGCCCGCGACTTCCTCATCGACGGCCTCCCGCTCCAGATCCACAAGTTCAACGGCAACCCCATCGGCCTCCAGCTCCCCATCTTCGTCGAGCTCAGCGTCCAAGAAACCGAACCCGCCGTCAAGAGCGACACCTCGAGCGGCAAGGAAACGAAGGTCGCCAAGCTCGAGACCGGCCTTCAGATTCGCGTGCCTCTCTTCATCCGCGAAGGCGAAAAAGTCAAAGTCTCCACCGAAACCAGCGACTTCGCCGGTCGCGCCTGAAAGCTGACCCGTGCCACCGACCACACACAGACCAGCATCGCTTAGCGGGCTCAACTCTTGACGCACCCAAAGGAGCTATCTTGGAAAACAATTCAATGTCATCGCTTTCGGCTTTTGCACGAGGACCGGTTCTTGAGACCTCAAAATTTTATATGGGCAATCTCTGTACTTTCCTGGTAAGAGGACGTGACACGGATGGCCGGTACGCCTTGGTGAAAGGCTCTGCCAAGGTCGGCAATGAACCGCCTCCGCACTTCCACCAGTGGGAAAACGAGACCTGGTACGTGCTGGAAGGTGAACTGGAGTTCTTCGTGGAGGGTATGGAAAAAAGCGTCCTGGTACGGGCGGGTGAGTGTGTGTTTCTGCCCCGAGGCGTTGCTCACGGCGTTTACTATCGCTCCCCTACAATGCAGGCCCTGCTCATGGCGCAGGCCGATAGCGAACATCCAGTTGGGTTGGACACATACTTTGAGCAGATGTCCGAGCCGGCCAGAAGCATGGAGCTTCCACAGGATGCCATCACCTATGTCGTAGACGATCCGGAACACGCGATGAAGATCGGCGTCGCCAATGGGATCATCCTGCTCTCGCCCGAAGAGACAGCGCAAAGATTGCCGCACTACCCTGGATTTGGCGCCAATTTACAACAAGCGGATTCCCAGAAGGTCTAAGAAATAATCCGGATCGAAAATGCACAGGGTGGATCTACATTGTGTGCATCCTACACATAACCTAATCGCAAGGTGAACAGCATGAAGCAGCGAAGGCTTGGTCGATCCGGATTAACAGTACCCCCGCTATGTTTTGGCTGTAACGTCTTCGGCTGGACTGCGGATGAAAGCGAATCCTTCCGGCTTCTTGATCGAGTGGTGGAGGCTGATCTTACTTTTTTTGACACGGCGGATGTTTATTCGAAGTGGGTGCCGGGCCACCAGGGAGGCGAGTCGGAGGCCATCCTTGGCCGCTGGCTGGCAAGCCGCGGAGGACGTGAAAAGCTGACGATTGCAACCAAGGTTGGTGCCGACCTTGGAGAAGGCCGGTCAGGCCTTTCCGCTCGTCGCATCAAGGAAGCTGTCGACTCCTCGTTGCAAAGGCTCCAAACAGACTACATCGATCTTTATCAATCCCATGCTGATGATCCTGGGACAGATCTTGCCGAGACTCTAGGCGCCTACGGCGACCTCATTCAGGCCGGCAAAGTGCGTGCGATTGGAGCGTCCAACTATCCTGCAGCGCGGCTGCGTGAAGCGCTCAGACTGAGTGTCGACACGCAACTCCCCCGCTATGAATCGCTGCAGCCACTCTATAACCTTGTCGAACGAGCAGAGTTCGAAAAGGAGTTCGCGCAGTTATGTCTGGATGAAAACGTTGGAGTCATCCCGTTCTATTCCCTTGCAAGTGGATTCCTCACTGGAAAATATCGTTCGAAAGACGACCTTGCAAACCAGCAGCGTGGCAACCGTGTTGCAAAATACCTGACAGATAAGGGATTCCGTATCCTGCAGGAACTGGATGCAATCGGCCTTGAACGCGCGGCAGCTCCCGGAACCGTCGCACTTGCATGGCTCATGGCGCAACCAGCGGTCACCGCACCCATAGTCAGTGCCAGCAGGCTCGATCAATTGGATGTTCTCTTGAACGCAACGCAACTTCAGCTAACTCCGTTTGAGCTTGAGCGTTTGTCAGCGGTAAGTGCACCTGACCAGTAAACGGCGGGTTTAAGCCCCCACTATGCCGTTTGCAAGAAGCAGCCTCTGTGCGCTCAACCCATGCCGAGCCCGTCGGCGAACTTACGCAACAAGGTAGCCAAGGACTCGAAGTCCGTCGTTGACCAGTCTTTGAAGGTGCGGACCATTAGGACTTCGCGAGCATGGTCGACCGCCGTTGTGGCTCTCCTGCCTTGCGCCGTGATGACGGCCTCCCGCGTCCGCCGATCTTCTCGGTGGGCGCGACGCGCAATCAGCCCGATCTTTTCCAGTCGTGCGCATTGCCTGCTGACGGTCGTATAATCGCGCCCAACGCGACCTGCCAAATCAACGACACCGATCGGCCCGTACTTTTCCACGAGGACCAGAAGCGGAAATAAAGCGCGTTCCAGTGTGAGCCCTGCCAGCTTCAGAATGGCTTCGTCTCGTTCCGGTCCATTGATGATGCTCACGATGTCGAGCATGGCGCGATGCAACTCGGGTAACCGCGCCTTGATCTGCATCACCTTCACCTTGGCTTCAGGCATTGCATCGATCCTCCAATATGTGCATCGTACACATAGTGCTGGGTTTTCGACAGCAGTAGGAGGAACAACAATGGATCTTCAGCTTGCAGCCAAAGTGTTTGTCGTCACAGGTGGAACGGGTGGTCTTGGCCTGGCTACTGCAGAGTGTCTTATCCAGGAGGGCGCGAACGTTCTGGTAACTGGGCGTACCGAAGATAAATTTGCCCACGCGAAGAAGAGGCTGGCAGAGAAAGCCAACCAGTTTGCATTTCTCGCGGGCGACAACGCCGATGCCAACCTGCCTACCCGCATCCGCGACACGGTGCTTGAGCGCTGGGGAAGACTCGACGGCATCCTCGTCAGTGTAGGAGGCCCACCCTCCGGTAAGGCGTTGAATACCGGTGACGAAGTCTGGCGAGATGCCTTTGAGAGCGTGTTTCTGGGAGCAGTACGCCTGGTGCGCGAACTCGCCCCAAACATTGCAGAGGGCGGTGCCATCCTGCTCGCGCTTGCGGCATCGGCCAAGGAGGCGGCTCCAACTCTGCCCATCTCCAATGGGTTCCGTCCCGGTCTTGCCATGCTGGCGAAAAGTTTCGCGGAGGAGCTCGGGCCGCGAAACATTCGAGTCAACTCCTTGCTCACGGGTGGAGTCTTCGCAACCGACCGAATGAAGAGTCTGTTGGAGGGAAAAGAGCCACCGGTAGGCAATCTTTCTTTGAAGCGTGTCGCCGACCCGTCCGAGTTCGGTCGAATGGCGGCTGTGCTTCTCTCACCCGTTGCCTCTTACATGACCGGTGCCGCGGTCGCCTTGGATGGTGGGCAGGTCAAATCACTGTAGGGACCTGATCATTCTTGAGTCCGACGAAGTCTATGGATTATTTTCAACGCAACGGCAACGATGGCAAAGCGAGGCGGTCCACCGCATCCCGGATGTGAGCAGGCGCCAGGACCTCCGCGACGGGATGCACGACGGGTCGTCGCCCACGAAGACATGGCTCGTGTCCTCGCCGCCAGGAGTTACCACGACCAGTTCATCTTCGCCCGCAACGCCTGCCACATCGACCGCTTCTCTCAAAGAGGAGACCCTGCCCGAAGCTCTCGAATATCTCTGGCAGGGCTACCCCACCCCGAGCCCAACTCATCCGGAAGCTCTGCACAAATTTTGGAGCAAAGGCATACCAAGGTCCACCCCTAAGTCCAGTGATTTGAAGAATTTACGAAAAAAGGGGATAGGGTACGAAAGTCCTCGAAGTAGCCTCAGCTACTCCTCTTTAATCCCCAGCAATCCCCTGAGCTGCTCCTCGCAGTACTCCGTCGTCACAAAGAACGGCTTGTCCAGAATCGTTACCCGCAGCAAGCCTTCCGCATACTGGTACCCGGCCGTCACCCCCATCTTGGTGATCTTGCCCTCGTCCCCCGTCAGCGTTACTCCCTGCTTCTCTTCGAGCACCTTGCCGGTCTCGGCAAACTCTTCCGGCGTCATCGCGATCTGGATCATGCGTTCTCCTTCGTCAATCTTGAGAAGTGTACCCGGCCTTCAACACCGCTGCGTGCGCTATTCTGGCTTTTTGAGCCGTCTCGTGTCGCCGATCATGACTTCCGCACCTACCCAGAACGAGACCCTGCTCACCCCCGCCATGCGGCAGTACTTCGCCGCCAAGCAGGCCCATCCCGACTGCCTGATGTTCTGCCGCATCGGCGACTTCTACGAGCTCTTCTACGAGGACGCCATCCTGGTCGCGCGCGAGCTTCAGCTCACCCTCACCGCGCGTGACCGGGAGAAGAAGCAGCCCATGTGCGGCGTCCCCTACCACGCCGCCGAGATCTACCTCCAGCGCCTGCTGCGCAAGGGTTACCGCATCGCCCTCTGCGAGCAGATGGAAGACCCAAAGACGGTCAAAGGCATCGTCCGCCGCGAGGTCACCCGCGTCCTCACCCCCGGCACTGCCGCCGATCCATCGCTCGGCCCGGGCGAGTCTTCCTGGCTCGCCGCCGTCACCGTCGACCGGTCCGGATGCGCCGGCCTGGCTCTTATCGACCTTTCTACGGGAGACTTCCGCGCCACGGAGTTTCCCGCCCCCAACGGCTGGACCCTCGCCGCTGACGAACTCAACCGCGTCCGCCCCCTTGAGCTCGTTTACGCGCAGAACGGCCTGGGTCTCCCCAGCCCACAGCGCACCCTCAAAGACAACAAAGACAACAAAGACGACCAGCCCGAACCCTCCTCACTCGACGCCATCCGCACCAAGACTCCCGTGGGAGACTGGGTTCTCACCGCCGAGCACGCCCTCCCGCTCCTCCGCCAGCACTTCAAGGTCCTCACCCTCGATGGCCTCGGCCTCAGCGGCCATGACGCTGCTGCCATTGCTGCCGGAGGCCTCGTCCACTACCTGCGCCAGACCAAGCAAGGCGCGCTCGAGCACCTCGAGCCGGTCCGCTTCTACGAGCGCTCCGGTTCGCTCGAACTCGACGCCGTATCCGTGCGCAACCTCGAGCTGGTGGAGCCGCTGTTCTCGGGCGAGTCGGCGCAGACCACGCTTCTCCACACCCTCGACGCCTGCTGCACCCCCATGGGCAAGCGGCTGCTCCGCGCCACCCTCCTGCGCCCCTCGCGCGACCTCGCCGAGATCGACTCCCGCTTAGAAGCCGTCGCCGAAGCCTCCGCCGACCTCCGCCGCCGGGAAGGCGTCCGCCGCGCGATGGACGGGCTGCTTGACCTCGAGCGACTGCTCGGCCGCGTCGCCATGGACTCCGCCGGCCCGCGCGAGGTTCTCGCCCTGGCGGCGACCCTCGGCTGCCTGCCCGGCCTGCGCGCCGCCATTATCGTCATGACCGCCCCGCGCTGGGCCGCACTTGCCGAGCGCCTCGATCTCCTCGAAGACCTCCACCACGCCATCACCACCACGCTCGTTGACGAGCCGCCCGCCACCTTCTCGGACGGCGGCGTCATCCGCCCCGGTCTCGACTCCGAGCTCGATGAACTCCGTGAGCTCTCCCGCTCCGGGCGCCAGGCTCTCGTCGCCATCGAGGAGCGCGAGCGCGAACGCACCGGCATCAGCTCGCTCAAGGTCCGCTTCAACTCGGTCTTCGGCTACTACCTCGAGGTCACCAAGGCCAACGCCCGCGCCGTGCCTGCCGACTACGAGCGCAAACAAACCCTCGTCAACGCCGAGCGCATCACCACTCCCGAGCTTAAGGACTACGAGCAGAAGATCCTCCCCGCGCAGGAACGCTCTCTCGAACTCGAGCGCCGCCTCTTCGCCGAACTCCGCGCCGAACTCCTCGCCGGCGCCACGCGCATCCGCGAGTCTGCCCGCCGCGTCGCCGAGATCGACCTCCTCGCCAACTTCGCCCACCTTGCCGCCCTCCGCGGCTGGTCCCGCCCCACCCTCAACAACTCCGGCATCCTTGAGTTCGCGCAGGCCCGCCACCCCGTCGTCGAGCGCCGCCTGGAGGAATCCGGGGCCGGACGCTTTGTTCCCAACTCGCTCCACATGGACACCGCGGGTGAAGGAGAGACCGGCGGCCCCACCGTCCTGCTCATCACAGGCCCCAACATGGGTGGCAAAAGCACCTATCTTCGCATGGCCGCGCTGCTCGTCATCATGGCCCAGTGCGGATCCTTCGTGCCCGCCGAACGCATGACACTCGGCCTCGTCGATCGCATCTTTACCCGTATCGGCGCGTCGGACAACGTCGCACGCGGCCGCTCCACCTTCATGGTTGAGATGACCGAGACCGCCGCCATCCTGAACACCGCCACCGCGAAATCGCTGGTCCTGCTCGATGAAATGGGCCGCGGCACCGCCACCTACGACGGCCTCTCCCTCGCCTGGGCCACCGTCGAGCACCTCCACGAGCGCATCGGCGCACGCACCCTCTTCGCCACGCACTACCACGAGCTCACCCTGCTCGCCGACCGCCTCGCGCGCCTCCAAAACCTCCGCGTCACCGTCAAGGAAAACGCGAGCGGCATCGTCTTTCTGCACACGCTTGAGCCCGGCGCCGCCAGCAAAAGCTACGGCATCGAAGTCGCCCGCCTCGCCGGCCTGCCGCCTGCGGTCATCGCTCGCGCCCGTGAGGTCCTGAAACTCCACGAGCGAGCTGAATCCCAGCAGCTCAAGGAAGCCGTACCTGAGCCCAAACAGCAGCTCCAGCTCACCCTATTCACCCCGTTGTCGCAGCGCATCCTGGACCGCCTCGCTGACATCGACGTCGACGCAACCACCCCCCGCGAAGCCCTTAACTTGATTGCCGACATTCAACGCGACTTGAAAGCATGATGGAGAGCCGAAGGGGAGACGTCGGGCAATGGTGACGACAAGCTGATTTGTCAGGACTGATCTGGTTCCGGTCTGAAACGTCCGTTTCAGGAGTAACAAGCTGGCCGGCGCCGCCCGAAGATCAGGTTCAGAGAGAGAGATACAAACAGCGAACCGCCAGCAAGGGTAGACTGAGGACGAACTACGCAGGGGTGATTCGGTGTTAGCGATAGCCAGAGCAACGCTTGTTTCAGTAGCTGTTCTTCAGGTCTCGTCATTAGAAATGCCACACCTGCGGAAGCCGTACCCATCATCTGGGTAGGCGAGATGGTGATGGATCTGCATTCTTCCGGGATCACAGCAACGTCCTGCCTCATGGTTCGGAAAGACGGCAGCTTCCACTTGGAAAAGCGCTTTCAGAAGCTCCCTCGTCCAGAAGCAACGCTGCATATCTATGAAGCCGCTCTCAATGGCTTTGAGATGAGTCGACTGGAGTCGATCTTGGATTCTTCCCGATTGCGCAATCTAGGTGAATACAAACCACCAAACTTTCCCGTTGCTGTTTCTACGATCGCCATGGTTCATGCAAAGATCATGCGAGGAGATAAGGCCCAATCACTCGGATACTTCGCCTGGAACAGGCAGCCGGGGAGTGCAGACGCTTCACCCGAGTCGACACCTGAGGAAACTAAGCAGGAGTGGCAGGTTTCCCGCGTGGCATTGTCACCTCTTGTTGGCTGGTTTCATGAAATCGAAGGCCACACATGGCAGGAAGTTGACCAATCGCACTCTACTCGGTGCGAAGTCCTGAGCATGGACAAGCTTCCATAACGCCGTTATGGAAGACTTGCTAGGCTGGATCACCCACGACAACTCCGGTTGTCGGGTCGCTGGTAATCAGTCCTCATAAACGCACTCGTCGTCATCCTGTCGCCCAAAAAGCGCCGCTACCGAAGTCCGGTACTCTAACCTAGTGGACGGCCCTCAGATAAAAATCAAACCCCTCACCGTCGCAGGCATCATGTCCGGCACCTCCGCCGACGGCATCGACGTCGCCCTCGTCCGCATCTCCCCCACCAAAGATCCCGCCACGCCTCGCATCAAGCTCCTCGGCCATCGCGCCTTTCCCTACTCGAAGGCCGTTCGCCAGGCCGTACTCGCCGCCATGAGCTCCGCCCCTA
>CAXTQE010000047.1:0-25554 GCA_964246225.1 uncultured Acidobacteriaceae bacterium
CGGTCGATGCGGGCATGGGTGAGGGTGTCGGCGATTTCGGCTTCGGAGGACTTGAAGGTCTGTGGCTTGCCGCTGGTCCAGACGCGCTCGATGCGCTGGCCGTGTACGCGGGCATGGATGCCGTTGGCTACGGTTTCGACTTCGGGCAGCTCAGGCATCGACTGATTTTACTGCTCCGCTGCGGGTTCGCGGACTGGCTCGGGTAAGCTGTGGAGGAGGTGGTCGGCGATGACTACAGTAAATCTTCCCGACGCGCAGGCGCACCTGGCAGAGCTGGTCGACAAAGCCGTTGGCGGCGAGTCCTTCATTATCGCGAGGGCCGGCAAACCCCTTGTCAAGGTGATTGCCCTGGCGCCTGCAAAATCGGACAGCAAGCAGCGTATCGGATTTATGAAGGGGCATTTCAGGGTTCCGGATGATTTCGATTCGATAGGCGCAGAGGAGATAGCCGATCTTTTCGAGGGACGTTCTTGAGACTGTTGCTCGATACGCATCTTCTTATCTGGCTGGCGGAGGATGATCTACGCTTGTCCTTGCGCGCACGGGAGTTGATTAGCGATTCCGCGGCCGAGATCTTCTTCAGCGTTGCGAGCGTGTGGGAGCTTGCGATTAAGGCGAGCTTAGGTAGGAGCGACTTTCTGGTCGACGTCAACTTACTTCGCAGAACACTTCTGGATAACGGCTTCCTAGAGCTTCCAATTTTGAGCGCACACGCCGTGGCGGTTGCCCATCTTGCACCAGTGCATCGGGATCCGTTCGATCGGCTTCTTATCGCTCAGGCACGGGTCGAAGATCTCACGCTTCTCACCGTGGACTCTAAAGTAGCTGACTACCCTGGAGACATTTTGCTGGTTTGAGGTGCGGACAAGTTCACCGTCGCTCCAGTTCCTTGTCGATGCGGGGTGCCAGTATAAAATGACGGATGGGCGCGAGCAGGGTTCGCGCACTCCCACCGCGGTTCTCGGAGTAACTTATTTCAGTGTTGAAACCCCAGCGTTCGTCCGCCGTGATCCTTGGAGCCCAATGGGGCGATGAGGGTAAAGGCAAGATCGTCGATGTACTTTCCGCTCGCTTCGATGTGGTGGCTCGCTACGCCGGCGGGCATAACGCCGGGCATACGGTGATCATTGAAGGCAAGAAGTTTGTGCTGCAGCTAATTCCCTGCGGAGTGCTGCGGCCGGATTGTGTCGGCGTAATCGGCAATGGCGTGGTGCTCGATCCGGCGGCGTTTTTGGGTGAGGTGAAGAAGCTCCGCGAGGCGGGGCTGCCGGTCGATCAGCGGCTGTTTGTGTCGGACCGGGCGCAGGTGATTCTGCCGTATCACCGGATGATCGAGCTGGCAGCGGAGACGGCTCCGGGGCGCACGCCGATTGGGACGACACGGCGCGGGATTGGGCCAGCGTATGAGGACAAGATCCATCGCAATGGGCTGCGGGTGGTGGATCTGCTGAATCCGTCGCTGCTGCGGACGCACATCCAGAACGCATGCCATGAGAAGAATACGATTGCGCATGCGCTGTTCGGCACCGAGCCGCTGGACCCGAGGGCGATGTACGACGAGTATGCCCGGCTGGCCGAGCAGGTGGCGCCCTTCGTGACGGATACGGCGACGATGCTGAACGAGGCGATCGAAGGCGGGAAAAAGATTATGTTCGAGGGCGCGCAGGGTGCGCTGCTCGACATCGACCATGGAACGTATCCGTTTGTGACGAGTTCGTCTTCGACGGCGGGCGGAGCGGTGACGGGCACGGGAGTGGGGCCGACGCGGATCGGGTCGGTAATCGGCGTGACCAAGGCGTACGTGACGCGGGTGGGAGAAGGGCCGTTTCCGACCGAGATCCATGACGATACGGCCGACCTGATCCGGGCGCGCGGGCAGGAGTACGGCGCGGTCACTGGACGTCCGCGGCGTTGCGGATGGCTCGATCTGCCGCTGCTGCGCTACAGCAATATGATCAATGGTACGGAGTGGCTGGTGGTGACGAAGATGGACGTGATGGACGCGTGTGCGGAGATCCCGGTGTGCACCGCGTACGAGGTGGACGGGCATAAGACGGATCGGATTCCGGCGGACATTCGTGGCTTTAGGTCGATTAAGCCGGTGTACACGACGCTGAAGGGCTGGAACGAATCGACTGAGGGAATTACCGAGTACGATCGGCTGCCGGCGGCTGCGCGGGATTACCTCGGTTTTATCGAGAGGGAGTCGCATGCGCGGATTGGCATGATTTCGACCGGCCCGGACCGCGCGCAGACGATCCTGCTGCCGGATTTCGAAGCGGCGCTCCAGGCGTAAGGGAAGAGGGAACATGATCAGTTTTACGGTACGGATGCGCTTCGACCAGGCCGATGTGGAGCAGATGCGGGAGCACCTTGTGGCACTGACGAAAGCCGCGCGCCTGGAGCCGGGATGCGTGAGCTATGTTCCGCACTTTCTGGAGGACGATCCGTCCACGGTGCTGATCTACGAGCAGTATCGGGACGAGGCGGCCCTTGAACATCATCGGCATACTCCGGAGTTCCAGCAGCACGCGATCGGTGGACTCTACCAGGCGATGAAGGACCGGCAGCTTGAAGACCTGGTTGCGATTGCCTGAGCGGTTGACGTTTGGCCCGGAATGTTCATCAACCTAGAAGAGTTTCTGCCGAGGCAAACGACGTGGCACAGACGCATCCTGAGCAGCCCCAGTCCGCTTCTTCCGTCCGGGTGAACCGGTTTGCGGAGTACCCGCTGATGCGGATGTTTCTGCCCAAGTTTCGCGAAGATCTGTCGGCAACGTACAGCCGCAACCTGAACAAATGGCTGGTGATTGCTCCAGTGATCGGGCTTTCGGCTGGGTTGACGATTACGGCGGTCGCGTTCGTCATTCTGCACGAGATCTGGCCGCGTACGCTGGCGTTCTACCTGCTCCATCACTGGGCGATCCTTCCGGGGCTGGTGCTGGGCGGGACAGTGGCTGGGCTGCTGATGCAGTTTTTTACGCCGAATCCGAACCTGCACTCGACTGAGGAGGTGATCCGGTCCTACCACGAAGAAGGGGGCCGGATGGACACGCGGTCGGCGCCGGCGAAGCTGCTGGCGGCGGTGGCGACGATCGGGATGGGAGGCAGCGCGGCGCTTGAAGGTCCGGCGATTTACGGCGGAGCGGCGCTCGGCTCGTGGCTCTGGGCGCGTATCCGGTTTGTTCGCCGGCTGGGAATTACGGCGCGCGACCGGAGGATCATGCTCATTTGCGGGGCGGCGGCGGGAATGTCGGCGGTATTTCGGGCGCCCTTGACGGGAATTGTGTTTGCGCTCGAGATGCCGTACAAGGACGACCTGGCGCATGAGGCGCTGCTGCCGTCGCTGATCGCGTCGGTGGTCTCCTACATTACGCTGAGCGCGATCCTGGGCAAGGAGGCGCTGTTCGACTTTGAAAGTACGCGGACGTATGCGATGTCCGACCTCCTGTGGTGCGCGCTGCTGGGGTTGGTTGTCGGGCTGGTGGCGGCGGCGTTTGTGGTCACGTTCCGACACCTGCGCTCGCTTGTGGTGCGCTGGGCGTTTCCGCACTGGGGCAAGCTGGCGGTGGGAGGGTTCCTGACAGGGCTGTTCGGGCTTATGTTCCTGTGGATCTATCCGGGCAAGCTGGTCCCGATCGGTCCAAACTATGAGGCAGTCGGCTATCTGCTGAACGAGCACCATAGCTCCACGCAACTGCTGGTGTTTGCGGCGTTGAAGCTGTTGGCGACGCTGGCCACGGTGGGGTCCGGCGGGGTAAGCGCGATGTTTATTCCGTTGTTTCTGACCGGCGGGGATTTGGGCTTGATCTTCGCGCAATCGTTTGTGCACTCGCCTATTTTGCCGTTGTATGCCGCGGTGGGCATGGCGTCTTTCCTGGCGGCGGCGTACAAGACACCGCTGGCGGCGGTGGTGTTTGTCGCCGAGGCAACAGGCGGCCATGCCTTCATCATTCCGGCACTGATTGGCGCGGCGGTGGCCTATGCGGCTTCGGGAGATGCGTCTGTCTCCGGCGACCAGCGGCTCCATGAGGAGTATTTGCCCGCGGAAGAGCATCTTGTACCGGCGGCGGCCATCGACGAGGGGCAAGTGTCGGTCGAGGCGGTGCCTGCCGCCGGCGTGGATCTTCAAACGGGCGAGCGGGTGTTGGCTCCATCGAAGTCTCCGTAGGCGGGGCGAAAGCTCCCACGAAAGCCGTACGCGCTTAGCCTGGGCCGCCTTTGACTCTGCGTTCCTATGAGCTTAGTATGCCGGTAACCTCCATGCCGGGTTCACGTCTTCTGTCGCGCTTCTCTGTTCTGGCCATTTGCCTCCTTGGTGTTGGGTCATCGAGCCTGCCGATCCAGGCTCTGCCCGCGCGCCATGCGCACAAAGAGGCGCGGGAAGAGATCCAGGACCTCGAAGAGAAGTGGCGCATGGCGACCTTGGCGAGCGATGCAACCTCGATCGACGGGATGCTGGCGGACGATTATGTGGGGATCTCCTGGAATGGGCAGGTGAACACGAAGTCTTCCCAGTTGGACCGCGTCCGAACGAGGAGCCTGGCGATCACCGGGATGCAGATCTACGACACTCGCATCAAGCTGCTTGGGCAGGTGGCGATCGTAACGGCGGAGGCGCAGGTGACCGGCATGAACGAGAACGTTCCCATGGAAGGGAGCTTCCGGTACACGCGCATCTACCAGCATCTGCCTTCAGGGTGGAAGATTACGAACTTCGAAGCCACGCGCTTGCCACGCAACCAGCATGCGCGGTGGGCGCCGTAGGCCAAAACTTCTCGCTACCGGTGTTGGCTGCTTGCAGTCTATCGGCGAACATTTGGCGAATATAATCGATAAGCCTGCATGCCAGCGCCTGCCCAAACCGACCGGTTCAGGTTCCTGCACATCGACCTGAACAGCTTCTTCGCTTCTGTGGAGCAGCAGTTGCACCCGGAGTACCGGGGCAAGCCGCTGGGCGTGTGCGGCACGATGGCCGATACGGGCGCGTTGATCGCGGCGAGCTATGAGGCCAAGGCGCTGGGCATCCGCACGCTGACCAAGGTGGGCGAGGCTAAGCGGCTTTGTCCGGAGATCATCCTGGTGAACGGGTCGCACACGGTGTATTCGGAGTTTTCGCACAGGATTGCGGCTGCCGTCGAACGCTGCTGCCCGGTGGCGCACACGCCGTCGATCGACGAGATGGTGTGCCAGCTGATTGGGCGCGAGTGCGAGCCGCCCCATGCGCGGCGAATTGCGCTCGAGGTGAAGCAGGCGATCCGGGACGATGTCGGCGAAACGCTGCGGTGCTCAATCGGCATGGCGCCGAACCGCTACCTGGCGAAGATTGCGAGCGACATGCAGAAGCCGGATGGGTTGATCGGCCTTTTGCCGTCACAGTTGCCGCGGGCGATTGCGCACCTGGAGTTGCGGGATCTGCCGGGGGTAGGCGCGCGGACGGAGGCCCGGCTCGACCGCAAGGGCATCACGACTATGGAGCAGCTGCTGGCGCTTGACCGGCGAGCGATGCACGCCTTGTGGGATTCGGTGTGGGGTGACCGGCTGTACCACTGGCTGCGCGGCGCGGAGACGGGGGACGATGGAGCGCCGGTGCCGTCGGAGATCCAGAAGTCGCTCGGCCACTCGCATGTGCTGGGGCCGGAGTTCCGGACCGATGAGGGGGCGTGGTCGGTGGCGCACAAGCTGCTGCACAAGGCGTCGATGCGACTGCGGATGGAGAAGTTCTACACGAGTGTGATGTCGGTGACGGTGAAGTATGCGCTGACGCGTGAGCAGCAGACGAAGGTGGCAAGCAAGCAGCATACCAGCGGCATTCAGCATACGGCGTGGGGGATGGAGGCGCGGTTTGCCGAGGCGCAGGACACGTTGTCGCTGCTCGATGTGCTGCGGAAGACCTGGGCGCAGAGGCCGCAAGGGGAGCTCTATGCTCGGCCTTTTTTTGTGGGCGTGACCCTGCGCGAGCTGATGCCGGAGGACGAGCACCAGGCGACGCTGTTTGGCGATCCGGACAATCGCAAGGAGCTCTCGGCGACGATGGACAAGTTGAATCTTAAATATGGGCACACGACCCTGCACTTTGCGGGGATGCTGCCTGCGCGAGACACAGCGCCGACGCGGATTGCGTTTACGCAGATTCCGGTGCAGTACGGGGTGGAGTACATGTAGCCACACGCAAACGCATTGCGAACGGCTGCGCGTGGTCCGGCATCTAGACGCAAGTGAGGTGACGTGCGATGGCGAAGAACGGCGCGGATGTGGTTCGGGGTACGCTGGCCGGGATGGTGGGCGGACTGGTTGGCTCCTGTGCGATGGTGCTGTACATGGAAGCCGTAAGCAAGGCTGTGAACGGGGCCAGGCCGCCGCAGGGAGACAACGTGACCGCAAAGGTGGCGGATCTGGCGATGCGCAAGATGACCGGGGAGGAGCCTTCCGAGTCAGCCAAGCAGACAGGTGGTGCAATCGTGCACTACGGATTTGGAACGATCGTCGGTGCGGCGTACGGCGCGGCAGTGGAGTATCTGCCGTGGGCGAACAGCGGCATTGGGGCGCTGTATGGGACGACGCTGTTTGTGGTGGCGGATGAGTTCTCGCTGCCGCGGTTGAAACTGGCGCACTGGCCAGAGGATGAATCGGCACTCGACCAGCTTGGACATCTGGGGGCGCACCTGGTGTACGGGGCGGCTACGGAGGCGGTGCGCCGGGTGGTGTGTGCGTGCCTCTGAGGACTCACGGGGATGAGGCCGGGAGGACGGAGACGTCCGGGACTCAAAAGAGGGCTCCCCAGGGCTGAGTTTGAGGTACGGAGCTGTTTTGTAACAGGGGTAGTTACCAAAAAAATATATTTGTAACAATAACGGTGACAACTAAGAGCGAGATGGCTGCTCTCGCTCAGAACCCGATTCGTGTCGAAGGGTCTCTCGTGGGCGAGTGTTTCAGGGCTCTGCAAGAAAATGCGGTACAAGGCGCGCAACTGTCTTTCAGTGGCGATCAACACCCTCGGCTGTGACGAACCCGTGGGTGAAGGCAGCACGCATCGCGTGAGGGCCGAAAGCTGGCGGAAGCCGACCCGGGCGGCGGCGGTGATAACCTCTGCAGTGGTCTCGCGCATCCGAAGAAAGGAACGGTAAGGAGCGGACGATGCGGCGAGGGAATGGAAGTACGACGGCGCTTGTGACCGGGTGTGCGGTTGTGGCCTTGGTGGCAGCAGGATGTAAGAAGACTGCGGACAACACGGAAAACTTCAAGAGCGCCATCAACAGCTACTATGCGTCTCAGCCAGCGTGCCTGTGGTCGGATCCACTGCGGTTTCCGGTGCAGGTAACGACGTCCGACACGGATAAGACCACGGGTTACGACGCGCTGGTGGATCAGGGTTTGCTGCAGCGGACGACGGCGGAGAAGAAGGTCTTTATCATCGCATCGAAGCAGGTGACCAACTACGACCTGACGGACAAGGGCCGGAGTACGTGGAAGGCGGATGCGCAGCAACCGGGGTATGGCAACTTCTGCTATGGGACGCCGACCGTGCAGAGCGTCGACAACTCAACGCCGACGAACGATCAGCCGGGTGCGACGACCACGGTGAACTACCACGTGGGGATCTCGGGAGCGCCTGCATGGGCGACGGCCGCAGAGACGCAGAATGCATTTCCCCAGGTGAAATCGCAGATCTCGGGGCCAGTGGCGGCAACGGCTACCTTGACGGATACAAGCGCTGGATGGTCGGTAACCAGCGGACCTCCGCGGGCAAGCGGCGTGACTCCGGGAAGTGCGCCGAGCAGCGCGCCGACAAAGGCGGATGGGTCTGTGGTGCAGTAGGTTTGACGGGCAAGCTGATTAGCTCTCGAGCGCCGGATGCGACCGCCGCAGCCGGCGCCAGATTGCCTGGGGATGAAGCGTTGGCGGCACATCGAGCAAGCTTCGCGCAAAGGCTGGAAGTGTGTCGTGCGCGATCCGCAGCGTGGCCGGTAGGACGTACAAATTCATCAGCAGTTCCGACAGGAGTAGCGAGGCTGCTGCACCGTACAAGCCGAAGCGCCGAGCCGCGAAGTAGGTCAAGGCAACGGTAACGCCGGTTGCTGCAAGGTACACCGCTGCCAGCCGCTTGTGCTGGTTGGTCGCGGTCATGATCGTCGAGCTCGTCGACCAGAGCGCGTACAGGATCACAACCAGCAGCAAGATGGACAGCAGCTCCCGGCTTGGCGGTACTTTGCCCTGCGTCCAATGGCTGAGGAAGAACGGGCCGCCCAGAATCATTGCCGTGACAATGATGACCGCGAGGATCAGGGCCATCTGGCAGGCGCGCCGATGCAGGGTGCGCAGCAGGGAAATCTCGCGCTGCGCGAAGGACTTCGACACTTCGGGTTCGAAGGTGGAGTTGATCATCTGCACCATCTGCAGGGCTACACGGGAGACGGTGCGGGCGGTGCCGAACACCGCGACCGCCACCGGTCCTAGTGCGTAGCCGACGGCCTGCAGCGTGCCCTGCAAATTGATGGCGTTGCCCATGGGAAATCCCATGAAGGCGAAGGCGGCTGGCGTGAGGCGGCGGATCTCGGCGAAGCGGGCGTGGGTCCAGCCGAAGCGAAGCCAGGGAAGATCGTGCTTGACCAGGCCAATGAGCAGGGCGGTGCCGGCGAGGTTGGCCCAGGCGAAGACCATCGCGGCGGTGCGAGGCCCGAAACCGAGGACCACGGGGACCAGCATGGCCACAAACGCGGCGAGCGTCATGCAGCTCTTGACGAACGAGCCGTAGGGGTAGCGGCCAACGCAGCGGTATGCGGACTGGAGCAGCTGCTCCAGTTGGCCGACCAGGACCGCAATACCCAGCCAGGCGACGATCCACTTGCAGTCGTGCTCGCCGATGGCATGCACGTTCAGCAGCGTGCCGACGGGGATAAAAAAGATTAGCGAGCAGGCGAGGAGGGCCGTTAGGGAGAGCACGAGGACGATTAGCCACCAGCAGCTCTGAAAGACGCGAAGGGTGCTCTCGCGGTCTTCGCGAGCCTCGGCCATGGTCATCTCGTTGCCGGCAACCGACCCGAAGCCGATGTTCGAAAAGCTGAGATAAGTAGGGATCGCGTTCAGCAGCAGCCAGTTGCCATAGACCGCCTCGGACCAGAAATGGAAGAAGATCGGCACCTGCGCCAGCTGAATAACGGTGTTTGCCAGCTTCGAGATCCACTGCGAGATCAGCCCGAGGATCAACCGTCGCTTGGTTCCAGCGTCGATGCTCATAGCGCGGCGTTCCGCGAGGAAAGGAGCATAGCTGCCCCGATTCTGGCCACCCGATGGCGCTGGTAAAGACAACGCTTAGTGCTCCCGCAGCGCACGGTCCACCTTCATCTTCTCGAGCGTCAGCGTGTCCACCATTGCGTGATCTCCGCGCCGCTCGGCCTCGGCGATCGAAGAGCGCAACTCCCGCTGACGCCGCTCCAGGAACCGAAGCGACAACGTTAGCAGTGCGCCTTCCACCTGTGCGAGCATCGTCTGTAGTCCGTACTTGGTTGACCGGCTCCCTGCATCGGGAGTCTCTACCTGCGAGGCCAGCACCTCTGCCAATATTGTCCGCATCTCGTCGTCCGCCGCAGCGTCCAGTGGATTGTCCGGCACCGGTCCATGCGCCAGCGTTTCCAAGAGCGGCGCCGCGTTCATGCCTTCGTACCACTCCGGGTGCGCGCCCAGCTCCTCCGCCGCGCGCCGCCGCGCCTCATCCGCCTCCGGCAGCACCAATGCTCGCAGCAGCACACGTTCGATCTCCGTCGCCGGCCCCATCCGTCGCGCCTGTATGCTGCCGAGCCGCTGCGCCGCCGCCTCCTTCAACTCCTGCCGCATCACTGCCGAGTCGATCCCAAGCTTCTGCGCCGCATCCGCTGCAAACTCATCCCGGTGAATCCGATTTGGCATCCGCCGGATGTGCGGCAGCAGAAAGTTCAATGCCTTCACCTTGCCATCCGGAGTCCGCACCGAAAACATCTGCCGCGCCCGGTCGACCAGGTAATCCGAGTGTCGCTTCGCCGAGCGCAGCGCGGCCATGTAAGCCTGGATTCCCTGCTCCCGCACAAAGCGATCCGGGTCCAGCCCCCCATCGAGCTCAATCACCCGCACTTCAAATCCCTCCTCCGTTAACAGCGAGATGGATTTCTCTGCAGCCTTTCTGCCTGCGTCATCGGGATCCAGATTCACGATGACGCGCTTCGTAAATCGACTCAGCAGCCGTACCTGGGCCTCCGTGAATGCCGTACCGGAGATTGCCAGCACATTTTTGACACCGGCCATGTAGACCGAAATGCAGTCCATCTGCCCTTCCACCAAGAGCGCGAACTCGAGCGCCCGCACCTCCGCCTTCGCTTTGTCCAGGTTGAAGAGCACCTGACCCTTGGTGTACAGCGCGGTCTCGGGTGAGTTCAGATACTTCGCTACCGGCCGGCCCTTATCGTCCACCGCGTCCAGTGCCCGAGCCGTAAACGCAATCGTTTTGCCTTGCTCATTTGCGATTGGAAACGTGATTCGCTTGCGAAACCGGGCGTACAGCGGGCCGGTCGGCTGGTTTTCATCGTCTTTCTCGCTCGAGGTGAATAGACCGCTGGCGCGCATCGCCTCTTCGCTGAAATGTGCCTTCAATCGATCGCGCATGTCATTGAAGTCGTCGGGCGCATAGCCGAGCCGAAAAGCCGTCATGGTCTGCGCCGAAACGCCTCGCCCAGTTAGATATTCGCGTGCTCGCGCCGCTGCCGGAGCCTTCAACTGCGCTTCGAAATACTGTGTGGCAGCTTCGTGCAGATCTGTCAGCTGCCGCCGCAGCCCTGCCTCCTGCGCTTCCTCCGGCGAGTGAAACTCGCGCTTCGGAAGCGGGATGCCGGCTTTGACCGCCACCGCGCGCACCGCCTCGGGAAAAGTCAGCGTGTCCATCTTCATCACAAACGTGAAGACATCGCCCTTCTCGTGACAGCCGAAGCAGTAGAAGTAGCCATGCGTCGCGTTCACCGAGAACGATCCCGTCTTCTCCTTATGAAAGGGACACAGGCCGGAGTAGTTCTGCGCTCCCGTCTTACGCAGCTTCACGTACTCGCCGAGGATCTTGACGATATCGACCTGAGCCTTTACGGTTTGTGCAAAGTTGTCCGCCATCGTCTCGCAGTGTGCCGCTTCCATTATCTGACACGTGCGAGCACGACCGGAGCGCTAGACCTCCTGCAATACCAACGATTTCAACAGGTCCAGCACTTCCTGCCCGGCCTCTGAGTTCTTGTACATTGCCTGCTGCAGCCTCACGTCCACCTCGGGGCTCAAAGCGCACTCCTCCGGAGAAATGTACGCCATCGACCACTCGGAAAAATCCCGCTGCTCGCTGGTCAGGCTCTCCAGAATCGTCACGTCGCTGTGCCGAGTGTCATGCTGGATACGCTCGAAGATGGTCTCCACCGCTTCCTGTGGTCCTTCGAGCACCTGGGCAAAGTGGTCCGCACTGAAGAGAAGAGCACCGGTAACACTTGCCCGACTGTTATTTTTGCGTGCCGTCTCAAGAATTTGGCTGATCTCCGCATCGCGGGCTGCCGCATCGCCCTCGATGAGATTGCGGCTGCAATAAACGACCTTTTGGATCTTACTCATAAACCCTCGGTTGGTTGTGGTTGGTCTAAGTAGACTGTCGGCAATGAGGTGCAATCACCATAGCGCCGGCGCTCCGGGCACGGTTAGATTTGCCTAATTGGGGTTCGCAAACAGTGCCGGAAGATCGGAGACCGTGAGCATTTCCCCGCAGTAAAAGCCCTGCAGCGTGTGACACCCATCGGCTCGCACCGCAGCAAGATGATTGGAAGTTGCGACGCCTTCGACAAGCGTTGTAATCCCCAGCGTTCGCCCCAGAGCAGAGATTGCCTGAACGATTGCCCGGCTCTTCGCGTCGTCTGTTTGCAGCCCGCTCAGAGACGAATCGATCTTGATCGTGTCGAATGGAAAGTTCACCAGTTGGCTCAAGGAGGCAAAACCGGTCCCGAAACTGTCCATGGCCACACGCACATCCAGCCGTCGCAACTGCTCCAAGGTCTCCTTCACTTGAAGCCCATCGCGCAGCAGAATGTCTTCTGTCACTTCGATTTCAAGCCGGTTGCCCGGCAGTCCTGCTGCCTTCAGAGCTGCCTCCACCGCAATGGGAAACTTCGCCGTCTCAAAGTCGATTGCGGAGATGTTCAGCGCCACCTTGACCTCGCCCGGCCAGCGGGCTGCCTCCTTGCAGGCGCTTTTGAGCATCCACTCCCCAATGGCAAGCGAGAATCCCATTTCTTCGGCGACCGGTAGGAAGTCCTTTGCGGCGATCAAACCGCGCTCCGGATTGCGCCAGTAGAGCTGTCCTTCCATGACCAGGATGCTGCCGCTCTCTACATCGATCTGGGGCTGGTAGTGAATTTCAAACTGTCGCAACACCAGTGCCCGGCGCAGCCCCAACTCCATCTGCCGCCGCTCCTGCGCTCTCTCGGCCAGATCTGGCGTGAAGAAGTGGAACACACACCTTCCCGATGCTTTCGAATGGTAGAGCGCCAGGTCGGCGTACTTAAGCAGCTGTGGCTGCCCGGACGTATCGTCCGGCGCGTTCGCAATTCCGATGCTCACGCCGATGTGCACGACTTGCCCTTCAATCAGGTAGGTGCGCTGCACGAGCTCAATGATCTTTGTGGCCAGCGCGGACGCTTGTTCCCGCTCGAGGTCAGTCAGCACCATGGCAAATTCATCTCCGCCCAGCCGTGCCAGTGCGCCATTCTCGGGCATCAGGCTTTGTAGCCGCTCCGCTACCTTACACAGCAGGGCGTCGCCCACAGGATGGCCCAGTGTGTCATTGACCGCCTTGAATCGATCCAGATCCAGAAAGAGTACAGTAACGCGCTGCACCTGGCCGGAGGCGAGTTCGCCAAGCCGCTCGCCCAGATGCTGATCGAACAATAGCCGGTTTGCGATCCCGGTTAGGACGTCGCGGCTGGCCAGAGACCACTCCGGCGAAACGTCATTGGCTAGTCGAAGCGTGCTCGGTGCGGTGTGCGTAATCAATCGGCGCCTCTGTTCCCGTGCGCACCTTCATCCTTGAGGGATGGCGGCGTACTGAAGCCACTCTAGAAGGAACCAGCTGCCACCGCACTTCCACTTACGTGGCATGCAGGAAGTCCAGCCACTGCCGATAATGGACTAAGTGCGCAGTGGTATGCTGCGCCTATGCCTCATCACCGGCTCCTTGCCAGCGCGTTCACCGCTCTGCTCTCGACCGTTTTGGTCTCTGTTCCTGTGCGGGCCCAACAAGCACCGGACCGCACCGAGCAGCTGCTTCAGCGCCTTGCTGATGCGCCCGGTCCTTCGGGCTTCGAGGAACGCGTCCGCGCCATCATGGTCTCGGAGATGAAGCCTTACAGCACGAAGCCCATCCACTATGACGGCCTGGGCTCGGTGATCGCGGAGCAGGGTTCCGCCGGCCCGCGCATCATGATCGACGCCCACATGGACGAGCTTGGGGGAATGGTTCGGCGCATCAGCCCCACCGGTTTTCTCACTATGCAGATGCTCGGAGGGTGGCTCGACCAGGCTCTCGTCGACCAGCGCTGGATCATCCTCGGCAGCAAGGGGCCTGTGCATGCGGTGACCGGAATCCGCGACGTCCACATTCTTTCGCCCACCGAGCGAACCAGTGTTTTCTCGCGTGAGAGCCTCTTTCTCGATGTCGGCGCGAAGACTGCAGCCGAAGCTGCGGCCATGGGCCTCAAGCCCGGCGACCCCGTTGTGCCCGACTCGCCCTTTACCGTCATGAACGGCACGGGCAATTATCTGGCCAAAGCCTGGGACGACCGCATCGGCTGCGCGGTCCTCGTTGAAGCCATGCGCCGCACGATGACCCTCCCGCACGCCAACACGCTTGTCTTCGTCGCCACCACCCAGGAGGAGGTCGGCCTGCGCGGCGCACGTGCGGCCAGCCAGATCGTCAAGCCCGAGATCGGTATCGCCATCGAAGGCGGCATCGCCGGCGATACACCTGGCTCGCGCCCCGAAGAGACCCAGGCTCATCTCGGCGCTGGCCCCGGAGTGTTTCTCTACGATTCGAGCGCCATCGCCAATCGTAAGCTCGTCGCCCTCGTTCGTAAGACCGCCGCCGCCCGGAACCTTCCTCTTCAGGCCGACCTCGTGCAGGGTTACGGGGACGACTCGGCCGAAATCCAGACTATGAATGGGGGCGCCCCTACAGTCAATCTCGTTGTTCCCGTTCGCTACACACATGCCCACAACGGCATTGTCAACCGTGGCGACTTCGACCAAATGGTCGACCTGGTCGTCGCGTTGCTCGTCCAGCTGGATCAGAAAGCGGTTGGTGAGCTACGCGATTTTTCTCCACAACCCTGACCTGCCTTCCACTTTCGTTGTATCGCTTTTGTAGAAACTTCGTTGCATCCTCAGGGTTCGTAGGGAGGCAGGTGAATTTACTCCTGGCGGCAAAGCTGACAGGAGAAAAGAGGACCTTTATGATGCATTCGAGCCTAATTCGCAAGCTGGTGATTGGCGCCGCTTCCATCTTCGCAGTCGCCGCACCCGCTGCCTCCCACGCCGCCATTTCCATCGGTATCTCAGTTGGCTTTGCCCCTCCGGCCCTGCCCGTCTATGCTCAGCCCGTATGTCCCGGGGATGGATATCTGTGGAACCCAGGCTACTGGGGATACGCGAATAGCGGCTATTACTGGGTGCCTGGAGTTTGGGTGCAGCCTCCCTCGGTCGGCCTTCTCTGGACCCCGCCGTACTGGGGCTTCGCAGGCGGCGTCTATGGTTTTCACACCGGTTATTGGGGCCCACACGTCGGCTTCTATGGCGGAGTGAACTATGGCTTCGGCTTTGGCGGTGTTGGCTTCGTAGGAGGGCGCTGGGATGGCGGACACTTTGCCTATAACAGTGCCGTGAACAACGTGAATACGACCGTCATTCACAACACGTACGTTGATAAGACCGTGGTCAACAACTACAACAACAGCCACACCAGTTTCAACGGCGGCCCTGGCGGGATCCAGGCTCGGCCCACCTCGCAGGAAGCGATGGCGCAACGCGAAAACCACATTGCGCCTACGGCGGCCCAGCAGAATCACTTCCAAAACGCCTCGACGAACCGGGCTAATTTTGCCTCGGCCAACGGTGGTCACCCCGCCATGGCTGCCCAGCAGCGCCCCGGCATGGCCGCTCAGGGGGCGAACGCCGGACGCGACGGCTTCGGCCACGCCAATGAAGTGAATGCCCGGCAGGGAGATCAGCAGCAGCGGATCAACCAGGGTGTTCGCTCGGGACAGATGACTCCTGGCGAAACGCGCAACGTGGAAAATCGCGACTCCAGCATCCAACGCCAAGCACAAACCGACCGTCAGGCCAATGGCGGCCGTCTTAACGGGCAGGAGAAGCAGCAGATCAACCAGCGCCAGAATAACGTCAGCCAGTCAATCAACAATGACAGGCACAACGCCAACAACGACGCGGCTGCCGCCGCTCGCAATAACCGTACGCCGCAGGGAGAGCAGCACCAGGCTCAGCACGAAGAGCACAACGACCACCCCAAACGCTAGCCGCTCAGGAGGTTACGGCCGGATCTACCACCGGCCGTAATCTCCGGGTCACACTAAAATTGATTTCATGGCTCTTCCTGACGGCCGCGCCTTCCAAACCCGAATCGTTATTGTTCTGGTCCGCGCCCGCAACCCTTCCAATATTGGCGCCGTGGCTCGCGCTATGCACGATTTCGGTTATGCGCAGCTCCGCATCGTCAGCGACTTTCCTGTTCCCTTTGCCGCAGCCAAATCTGCCGTGGATGCCTCGTCCGTCCTGCTTGCCGCAACCGAGGGCTCCTCGGTTGCGGCTGCGATCGAGGATTGCACGCTTGTTCTCGGCACCACCGCAGTAGGCGACCGCGCACTTGAGCACCCCTTACACCTTCTCGCCGACATGTCCGTCCTGGGCCGGACCGCTCTCGAGAGCGATCCTCAAGCAAAAGTCGCGCTGCTCTTCGGCTCGGAAAAGACCGGGCTTTCGAACGAAGAGCTGAGTCATTGTCACGCGCTACTCACCATTCCCATGAACTCTTCTGCTGCTGGCCGTCATCTTTCGATGAACCTTGGCCAGGCCGTGGCGGTCTGTCTCTATGCACTCAACACCGCGCTTCCCTTGCCCCCTCCAGCACACTTCGAACCCCTCGGTGCGCGGGCCGGCGATATCGAACGTCTAACTTCGCTCTTCAACGAGGTACTCGACGCCAGCGGTTACAGCCGCCGCAATCCTGCCGGTGCACGCGAACTGCCCATCCGCCGCCTGATCCGCCGTATGCACCTCAGTGGCATCGACGCGCCCGTCTGGACCGGCATTCTCCGCCAGATTCTCTTCCGTCTGCGAGGGCTTGAAAACACCTCCGACCCGCCTGATCCGTCCAACTAGGAGGCTCTAGCGGACCAGGATTACGGCTAGCAGGTAAGCTAAAGCAAACGATCCGGTACCGTGTAAAGCGCCTGTCCATCCCCATCTTTGCCAGACGCCCGCTTGCCCGCGGGCGGGAGACTTCTCTGCCCATGTCCTCAACAAAATCGCCGTCAGCCCTCCTTTTCTGCCTTTTCACCTTCGCGGCATTCGCGCAGGATCCCCGTGTATACACCGACAAGGACTACGCGCAGGCCGAGAAGTTTATGCCCTACAACGTGAACGGGCTTGTTCTCCACGCTGTCGAGGACCCTACGTGGCTGCCCGACGGACGCGTCTGGTACCGCGACCATGGCGCGCGCGGCATCAGCTTTACCCTCGTCGATCCCGCGAAACGCACCAAGGCTCCCGCCTTCGATCAGGCCAAGCTTGCCGCCGCGCTCCAACCTTTGGCGGGCAAGGTCACCCTTGACCCCAACCAGCTCCCCATCACCGATTTCAAACTTTCGAAGAATGACCAGACGGTCGAAGTCTCGGGCGGCTTTAGCGAGAAGATCGTCTGCGACCTTTCCGGTACAGGTATTTGCCGCCTGGACAACTCCTTGCAGGCAGGAGCTCCCGGCCGGCGGCATCGTTCCAGAGGCAGCGCCGCCGGCGTGGAGATCTCCCCCGACGGCAGGAAAGCCGCTTTCATTCGCGACTGGAATCTCTGGGTCCGCGATCTTGCTTCAGGAAAAGAGACCCAGGTCACCAAGGATGGAGTCAAGGACTACGGCTATGCCACCGACAACGCCGGCTGGACCCACTCCGACAATCCTATTCTCGTCTGGTCACCCGATTCGAAACGTATCGCGACCTTCCAGCAGGACCAGCGCAAGACCGGCGAGATGTATCTGACCAACGTTACCGTCGGCCATCCCACTCTGACGACTCTCAAATACCCTTTACCTGGTGACAAGGACGTGACGATGATTGAGCGCGTCATTCTCGATCTGGATCCGGTCAAGGTTGTTCGGCTGAAGATGCCTCCCGACCAGCATCGCTCCACCCTGTGCGACGACGTCAGCTGCCGGGGCGGCAGCGGCTGGGACGACGTCGAATGGTCCGCCGATTCCAAGCAACTTGCCTTCGTTTCCACCTCCCGCGACCACAAACAGGAGTGGATGCGCATCGCCGAGGCAAAGAACGGCGACGTTCGCGACGTCATGAACGAGCACGTCGCCACCTTCTTTGAGAGCGGCAACGATAAGGTTAACTGGCACTACTTATCTGCCTCGAACGAGCTTCTCTGGTTCTCCGAGCGCGACGGCTGGGGCCACCTGTACCTTTACGACGCGGCCACTGGCCAACTCAAGAACCAGATCACCCACGGCGACTGGAACGTCACCCAGGTGCTCGGCATCGACCAGAAAGCCCGTGTACTTTACTTCCGCGGCAACGGCCGGGAGCCCGGCAACGATCCTTATTACTCCATGTACTACCGCGTCAATTTCGACGGCAGCAACCTGCAGCTGCTGACCCCCGAGCGCGCCGACCATGTCATCACTCCATCACCCGACAACCGCTTCTTCGTCGACACCTACTCTACTCCCGTCGAGCCGCAGATGACCGTGCTTCGCGACGCCACCGGCCAGACCGTCGTTGACGTCGCCCGCGAAGATATCACCCGCCTCAAGGCGACCGGCTGGATTCCTCCGGTGCAGATCGAGGTTAAAGCCCGCGACGGCGTCACCGATCTCTACGGTTTTCTCTTCCGTCCCACTGATTTTTCCACCGACAAGCACTACCCCATCATCAACCACGTCTATCCCGGCCCCCAGACTGGGTCCTGCGGTAGCCGCGACTTTGCCGCTGCCCACGGCGACCTTCAATCCCTTGCGGAGCTTGGCTTCATCGTCGTCTGCATCGACGGCATGGGAACGCCCTTCCGCTCCAAGGCTTTCCACGAGGCCTACTTCGCCAACCTCGGCGACAACACGATTCCCGACCAGGTGACCGGTCTCCAGCAGCTTGCCGAACGCTATCCCTGGATTGACCTTCAGCGAACGGGCATCTACGGGCACTCGGGAGGAGGGAACGCTACCGTTGCCGCGATGTTTCACTTTCCCGATTTCTTCAAGGTCGGCATCGCTGAAAGCGGCAATCACGACAATCGCGTCTACGAGGACGACTGGGCCGAAAAGTGGGCAGGCCTGCTGGTCCAGAACCCTGACGGAACCAGCAACTACACCAGCCAGGCGAACCAGGAGACTGCCAAAAATCTGAAGGGACATCTGCTGCTTGCGCACGGCACCATGGACGACAATGTTCCTCCCGCGAACACGCTGCTGGTG
This sequence comes from uncultured Acidobacteriaceae bacterium, assembly GCA_964246225.1. Taxonomy (GTDB): domain Bacteria; phylum Acidobacteriota; class Terriglobia; order Terriglobales; family Acidobacteriaceae; genus Edaphobacter. The sequence goes on from CAXTQE010000047.1 coordinate 18,753, forward strand.
GTCGACGCCCTCATCCAGGCCAATAAGGACTTCGACCTCCTGCTGATTCCCAACGCTCAGCACGGCTATGGCAAGGCCTCACAGTATATGACGCGCCGCCGTTGGGATTACTTTGTGCGCTATCTTGCAGGAGCTACGCCACCCTTTGAGTACAAGATGAAGGACTATGGGGAAGTCACGCGCTCGCTCGCAGCTTCGCGATGAAGAACCTGGCAGCATCGACGAAGGCAAAGCTGGAGCCGAGGGCCGATGTTTAACGACCCTGCCTGCAAGGGGGTGGCATCCTGCTTCTCGAGCGGACGCAAATCCGGTTGGATGAGTTCCCCTATTAAAAACGTTTGACGATTCCGCTTAGGACAGATTAAATGAATACCTTGAAGGCAAGGTATGCATATGTCCATTCGTCACAACGAAACAGTCGCAGTAGTGGGATCGGGTCTCTTCGGCACCTTTCCATGCATGGAGAAAGGGTTCTCGAGGATGTTCGCGCGATCCTTTCTTTCTCTGACCCTGCTCGTTTTCGGCGTCTTCGGAAGTAGCCAGGCACACGCGGCCGCGACGTATTTGCTTGCCTATCCAGCGGCCCCCTATGACGGGGCAAGCGGCACCTATACCTTGAAGGCGGACGGTACAACGATCCCGGTCACCGCTTATTACAGTGGACGTTACAGCTTCGGCCATCTTGCCTTTGAAGGCACGACTACCTTTGTTTTATCGACCAGAAACGGCGCGGCGATCACGAGCTATAACATCAGCCCCCACGCTTTTGGAGTTACCGGCACTATCAGCGGCGCCAATCTGACGTTCTCGGTCACCCAGGGCCAATCGACCTACCTGATTATCAGCGTCAGCACCAGCGCTGGAGCGTTGGAGCCGATGGTCATTGCGGGAGATCCTCAGGAGACCGGAGCCCCGACGATCGGCGGTTCTGTGCACGACATCACCGCCTCGCCGTACAACGCCGACAAAACCGGCAACACCCTGCTGAACACCACGATTCAAAACGCAATCAATACCGTGAGCTCAAGCGGTGGCGGCACGTTGTACTTCCCGGCGGGAGTGTACAAGATCTCCAATAACATTCAGATGGCGAGCAACATCACCCTGTATCTTGCGCCGGGCGCGTTTATCCACGGCTCTTCCAATCGCGATGACTACACCTGGAACACCAGCGGAACGCTGCAAAATGGCCAGCCCGAACAGGGGCCGCAGAACTTTCTGATCACCGGCGCGGTCAACAACGTCGCTTTCACGGGCCGAGGCGTGATCGATGCCAACTCCACTGTCTTGGTTACCCCATCCACTACCGGCGGAGCCATCAACGGCTTTGGCAACTACCGTAAGGGAATTATCGAGAGCAGCGCAGACAGCAGCGGCAATCGGCCTAACGGGCTGATTATCAGCGGAATTACCGTCAAAGATGCGACCACCTGGACTTTCAATATTCAAGATGAACAGAATGTGACGATCCAGAACGTGAAGATGCTGGACGACTTCGAGTGGGTTCACAGCGACGGCTATGACATTGTTTCCACGAATCATGCCACCATCGACAATTGTCTTGGCGTGACCGGCGATGACACCTTCGATGCGAAGGCCGGCGACACCAATCCGGTTAGCAACATTGTGTACAGCAACGATGTGGGCTATAGCTGGGAAGGCGACGGTACCAAGGTAGGCGTTCAGGCAACCGGCTCCGCGAGCAATATCATCTTCAGCAACATTCAGGTTGTCGCCGGGCAACGGGCAGTCAGCATCTCTCATGACTCAGGGACAGCCAGTTGGAGCGACATTCATTTCAACGACATCCACATGGAGAATCTCGAGGGATCGTCCACCTCGGGAGAGTTTCTGGTGGCCCCCATTGTGATTTGGAGCCTTGGCGGAGGAGACGGACCGGTAAGCAATATCAGTCTTTCGCGCGTAACCGTGGACAATAGCCGCGGGTTTGTCAGCCAAATTGAAGGCACGAATGCAACCGGAGCAATCTCCAACGTCACTTTGCAGGAGGTGTCGATCGACGGAACGGTGATGACCAGCGGCAACTCTTCGTCGAAGATCGACGTTGGGTCCAATGTGAGCGGGTTGAATTTCGGCCTTGTCTCCGGCGGGATCTACACCCTGGTCAGCCAATATAACGGTTTGGCCATGGACAATGGGAACGTGACGTCGGCGAACAGCCCAGTGATTCAGTGGCCGATCGATACTCCGGAAACAACGTCGCAGCAATGGGAATTGAATGCGGTGAGTGATAACAGCTTTACTCTCGTAAGTCAGAAAAGCGGAGACGCTCTCGACAACGCCGGCTCAAACAATGCGCTCTCGGGATTGATTCAGGCCAAGCTGGCTGGAAACACGCAGCAGCAGTGGAGCATCAGCAGCCTGGGCAACGGTCTCTACAAAGTGCTGAACATACAAAGCGGAGAAGCTTTGGACGATGATGACGTGGCTGCCGGCACCAAGAGCACCAACACGCAACTGGTGCAGGACACCCCGAACGGCAAGACGACGCAGGAGTGGAAGTTGACCAAGCAGTAGTCTTTCGCTTGGTTAGGAATTTTGCTCGCTCCCAAAACGGCGAAGTGCCTTCTGACTAAAGCCTGGAGGGGTGCTCTTTGGCGGATTCACTGATGTAAAACCCTACCAGCCGCTTTCCTGGCTAGCGGCAGGAAGATGTCGCCGCAAAGCATCGCATTTGGTCAAAATGGGGAGGATTCCCACTGAAGAAAGACGAAGTCCTCTAATATGCACCATCGCGGTTCACGACGGATTTGAAGGTGGCGAACATCAACCGGATGTCGCGAAAGAGCGACCAGTGCTCGACGTAGTGACAGTCCAGCTTGACGCGCGCCTCGTAGCTGAGCTTGCTGCGGCCGGAGACCTGCCAAAGGCCGGTGACTCCGGGTTTTACGCGGCAGTAGTAATCGAAACATTCGGCGTATTTTTCCACTTCCGCGGCAACGATGGGCCGCGGACCGACCATGCTCATCTGGCCGAGGATCACGTTCCACGCCTGGGGAAGCTCGTCGAGTGAGTAGCGGCGGAGGAAGTCGCCTACCGGAGTAACGCGGGGGTCGGAGCGCAGCTTGTGGGTGCGGTTCCACTCCGTGCGCGCCTTGGGATGCCTGGCCAGGTATTGCTCCAGCACCTCGGACGAGTTGACACACATGGTCCGGAACTTCCACATGGAGAAGAAGGCACCATCGCGGCAGATGCGCCGGTGCGAGAAGAAGATGGGACCGGGCGAGGTAAAGCGGACCACGGCAGCGACGATCAGCAGGGCCGGCAAAAGCACCGGCAGACCAAGTAACACGACGAAGATATCGAGAATGCGTTTGAGCACTCGGTAGCGGAACAGGGTGGAAGGTTGCGTGCAGGTGCCCCGATCATGCCGTCCTGTTCGTCCTCCGTGCGAGCCGGCAGCGGCTTCGACGAAGGTGTGAACCAAGGTTTTGCTGGCGGAAGATTCGGTCAACGGCGACCCGTTTAGATGAGCCTCATCAGGCATGCTCGGTCCCGCATGGACTCCAAGACTGAGCCAGGCCTCGATCCTGTGCGCAGGAAGGTTTTTTTGGCTCGCGTTTCAGCAGTGCACATGTACTTGTTCGAGTCATACGTCTGACCATCCTCGGCGTGCTTGACTTGCCTGACGCCTCTCGATGGGCATCTAGGACTAAAGTGTCTTTCGGCTTAGACGGGCAAAACTGGAGAAAAAATATTGTGGCGGAGTTAGCATATCGCAACAACGTTTCTTTTGAACAGTTTACTCGCAGGGCAAAGGACGCAGGCGCACCCTCGGTCAGCAGACGACAGGGAGTTCCCAGAGGATCATCCTTGCCTGAGGTGGATGCATGTACGTTCTGAAATGCCGCTTTGGCAGAGAACGCTGGTTTGTCCCTGGCCGGTTGGGATCATTGAAGCTGGCGTGACCGGTGGATTTTGCAGAGGCTTGACTAGAGCTGATAAAAGCGTTCAGCGCCAAGAACCAGAAGCAGGGTGATGGCGGCAATCGCGACTTCGCCAATGGCTCCGACGAGAAACGGTTTGATGCCTTGCTTGAGGAGGTCTTTGAAGCTCGTACGCAGGCCGACCCCGGCAAAGGTGAGCAGGAAAGCCCAACGGCTCAGATTGCCAAGCGCTGCGATTTGCGGGCGCGTGAAGCCGTAGGGAATCAGACCTGCGAGGTGGGGGAACATTTTGGGGTCGAGTGTGCCGAGCGTGGCGATCATTGAGATGAACAGGAACCCGAGGACGAATTTGGGGAACTTGTTCCAGAGAAAGGCACCCTTGCTGGCGATCTCTTTAGCCTGACCCTGTTTCGCCCAGTAGAGCGCGTAGCCGAGGACGACGAAGCCGATGCAGGCGTTGCGGCAGGTCTTGGCGAGCACGGCATACTTTCCGGCAGCGTCAGAATAGAGCGCGCCGGCGGCGGTGGCCTCGGCGGTGTTGTCCACTGCCAGACCGGTCCAGAGGCCGTAGGCGTGGTCCAACATGTGCAGGAGGTGGCCGACCAGCGGGAAGAAGACGAGCGAGATGGCCCCAAGTGCAAGGATGGCTGCGATGGCGATTGAAGAGTCTTCTTCCTCGGCTTCGATGGCGCCCTGGGTGGCGATGATGGCGGAGACGCCGCAGACGCTGGAGCCGACGGCAAGCAGCGAGATGAGTTTGGGCGAGAGCTGGAAGCCGCGGCCCAGGTAGGTCATGAACGTCAAGGCGAGGGCGAGCTCGATGACGATGAGCACGAAGGAGATTCCGGAGAGGTGGAGGGTGTCGCCGAGGATGAAGCGGGCGCCGAGCAGGATGATGCCGGCTTTGAGCCAGAACTCATAGGTCGCGACGCCGGCGCGAAAGATGCGGGGCAGCCCGACGGTGTTGGCGATGAGTACGCCGATCAGGATGGCCCAGAGCACGTACTCGACGTTCGGCAGGACCTGGTGGTGGGCTTTGCCGTAACGCGCGATTGCCTGCTCGATCCATTTGCCCGCGGAGCCAACTGCGGCAAGGAGAGCGATGCCTGGCAGGAGCCCGGGCAGCCCATGCCGATTGGCGTCGTCGCGGTCGCGTTTGAGGGGAAGGGGGAGTGAGGTGGCGCCGGTAGCCATGGGAATCTCCTTCAAAGCGCCTGGATTACCAGGGCACTGTTTTGATTACGCCGGTGCGGACGAGCAGAGCAAGGGCAAGGGAGAGGACGACTGCCCAGACATCGAGAGAAAGGGCAAACTTCTTTGCCGGTGCGGGCATAGAGGGCTCCTGGAGAGAACGGCGTTGAAGGGAGATCGATGCTAAGACGAACGGAAGAACTAGAGGCAACAACAACACAGGCGGGGAGCCATGGATGCGGGCATGCGGCAGGAAAATCCAAGTTGAAAGCTGCTCTGCATGAATACGTTACGTGTATCACAAAAACGCAGACTCACCAAGGAGAGGTGACTCTACCGTTGCGACTCAACCGACGTGGTTAGACGGGTTGGTAATAGCGGCTTGCGGGGTCGGCGCAGCCGAGGCACAGAATCTGGCCGTCACGGTGGACTTCTCTGTCGTAGTTGATCCCTTCACCGCACAGGGCGCAGGTAATACGGGGGGACTTGTAGCCGGGCAGCTCGCGGGGTTCGATCGGTGCCTGGACCCACTGCTCGGTGAACAGGTCGGCGTCGGACATCTCGCGATAGGCGTGCATCTGCTGCTGGTTTTTGTTTTCGATCTCCGGATAGAGCTCCCGCGCGCGCTGTTTAGAGGATTCGCGGGCGGCGAGGCGGATGGCTTTCTGGCTGGGGAGGTCGACAAAGGTGGCGGCCATCTTGCCCCAGTCCCGGATCTTGAGGGCTCGCTTGCCGAGACGACAGCCGGTGACGACGGCGATCGCGTCCGTGGCGCAGCGGTCGATCTCGACGAAGGTGACAAGGCGCTTGCGATCAGCGCCCCTCGGGTCGGCGATCTCCAGCCGTTTCAGGCCAAGCATGGCCATACGCACGCCAAGAATCTGTCCGGCGCAGAGGTGTCCGTGCGCGATTTCGGCTTCGTGCAGAAGCTGGTTGAAGTCGAGGGGCATGGGTTGAGCTTACGCGAACGCAAGGCGAGTCATGGCTCGCCTGCCTCCTCTCCTTCTTCGACCAGCGAAGCTGTGCCGACTACGTCGAAGGTGATAGCCTCACCGCCGGTGGGCTTGATGGACACGCGCATGGGAAGACGCTGCCACTCGGCGGGCTGGCAAACGGGGATGAAGTGGTTCGGCTGCGGCCACGGACCCATGGGCTTGGAGACGACGGCGCGACGGCCGCCGATCTGGGCGACGATGGCGAAGAGGGTGCCTTTGCCTGCGGTCGAGGTTCCGCAGTAGGCAGCGTAGTCGCGGAACCAGACGACGTCCGAAACGGCGAAGTCGAAGTCCGGCAGGTGGAGTGCCGTGATGCGGCCGGTGACGCGGTCGACGACAAGCCAGGGGCCGGGTTGCCAGACCCACTTCTGTTCGCGGTCGGTGGGAAGGGAGTCGTTGAGGCGCATGGCGCGGCGGATGGCGAAGGTGCGGTCGGTGACCTCATGCATTTCGCCGGTGGTCCACTCCCGCTGCCGCTCATCGACGACGAGGGGCCGAACCTTGAGGGTGGTGGTGTCTTCGTTCTTTTCGTCGGGCGTGACGTCGGCCGGGGTGTAGGGCACCTTGCGGACAGCGCCCAGAGAGACGGCGTGCAGGCGGGGCGGGTTGGCGAATTTCGGCGGCTTGGGCGGGGCTGGCTGCGCGCAGGCTGCGGCGAGGAGAAAGACGAAAATCGGGGCGAAGCAGCAAATCTTCATGGGCAGAGTC
>CAXTQE010000048.1:0-24552 GCA_964246225.1 uncultured Acidobacteriaceae bacterium
GAGTTCACGATGTTCGCATTGGGAGCCGCGGCCAGAGCCCACTCGACGTCGATCGCGGCCTCGGAGTCATCCGAGTTGACGCCCGGCGCGGTGCAGGTGTTCGTGCCCGTCGGGTGCACCTGCGTCAAGGTCGCGTACGGGTAGGTACGGGCCAGCCCAAACACCTTGCGAAAGACCTGCCAGTCACCCACGCTGTACTGATCGGTATTTTCGATCAGCACGATCGTCTGACCCTTGCCCGTAATGCCGGCCTGAAACAGTGGATTGAAGTTATAAATGGTGGCCAGGTCGGCGGCGCTCAGATAATTGGTCCCGGTTGGCCGAATGCCATCCGGCGTCGCGGCATTCGCCTGCGGAGGTGGAGCCACCTTGTGATTCATCGGGTGCGGCTCGAAGTCGTTCAAGGACGCGACGCCAGAAACCACGGGAACCAGCGCGGCCGGCAGCTCCGGATCGCTGACGTTCGCATAATGAGCCTCGCCCTTCACTCTGAGGTTATGGATCGAGGTGTGGAACGCCTCCCCCATCTGGCCCACCGTGCCGTCGAACTCCATCGTCGACCCGTCCGGCGACGCGGCATGCACGGCAAAGCCCTTAGCACTCAGCCACTCGCCGATGCGGCTGAGGTCCTCGTTCGACGGCCCGAACTTCGTGCCGATCTCGGCATTGCTCAACCACTGGTGAAAGCTCGGCGAACGCGGATCGTTGAGCTGTTCGAGGTAGGCCTCAAACGCAGCCTGGTTCTCCGCTGAGCGATGCAGGACAAGGATGCCCGACATGGCGGCGCCGCTGTCGCGAACTCCCAGATCGTTCTCTGGAGTGACCTCGGGGCGCACATTGCCGCGCAGGATCACCCTTCGGCTCTGATCGATATCGCCCGTAATCCAGCTGCGTTTCGATGGTTGGGCCACTAACGAAGTCGCGAGAAAAGTCGCGAACGCACAGGCGAGGGTACAGGACCTCGAAGCTCTGGGGATCATGGAAGCTCCATAGTACAAATTTGCTGAAGTGTGGGATCAAAGTAACACAGTTGCCGGAAGCTGTAGGTGTCTTTCGTAAGTGATCATGCGAACGGTGCACAAGACGAACAGCAGCGAGAGCAGACTTCCCTTGGGAATGACCGTGGGTAAAGCCGCCTCTACACCGAGCTAAACTGCCCTCGACGTCATCGGTGCTCGAGCATCTGCGCCGCCGACGGCCCAGTGGTAACCTCTTCGGCCTTCTGCTGCTTCGGTTCCGACTCCTGCTGCAGTTCGCGCTCAAGAAAGTAGTTCAGCGCCGTCCGCAACGTGGCAATGGCCGCTAGCTTCTCGATGTCCGCCCACGTCGGGGTTACGGCCGTGTTCAGAATGTCCGCCGCCAGCTCGAACTCAAGCGCCAGCGCGAGCCACCGCGCCAGCGTGAGCCTTACCTCGTTCTTCTCGATCGGTGAGGGTCTGCGAAAGAAGAGCAGAACCGCTTTTACGGTGGCCTGCAGCGCCGCCAGGCTGATGATCAGCGCAGCGGCAAACTCCACCGAGCGAGCGGCAAACTCAATAATCGTCTTCGAGACGGCGAGAAACGTGGCACCCATGCCTGCGTGAGATGCACGCGCGCACAAGGAGACGCCGTTCCTCGCCGCATCCGAGGAGCCTACCGAGACTTCAACGTCGTGGGAGCAGCCAGCGCCGGCGCGTTCACACCCTGCACTCCATCCGCCGTCGCCTGGAAGGCGATCAGCGATCGCAGCGTCTCATACGGCACCGCATTCAAGCTGATCAAACGCCCGTTGATCGCCAGCGTCGGCGTCTGCTCCACGCCCAGATCGGTGGCCAGCCGAGTCGAGGCAGTCACGTCCTCCTTCGCCGCCGGACTCGCCGCACACGTGGCGATCGCCGCCGGATCCATCCCCGCCTTGGTTACCGCGTTCTTCAGCGTCTCTTCCCACGTGTCCGGAAGCAGCGCGCCCTGTGTGTCGTAGACCGCCTGCGTATACGTAAAGAAGGCGTCCTGGCTGGTCTTCGCGATGCACGCGCCGTAAGCCGCGGCCTGGAAGGCATACGGATGGATCTCGGTCAGGGGGAAGCTCTCATACACCACCCGCGCCTTGGGAAAGTCCTGCGCCAGGCGATTCATGGTGGCCTGCGCATCCTTGCAGTGGGGACACTGCAGGTCGGCAAACTCCACCAGCAAAAAGTCTTTCGTAGCCGCTCCGTGCGCCGGACCATTGGCCCGCGCCTGCAGCGTCGCCCGGTTTTCGGCAAATGGATCCGCGCCGAAGTTGCTGAGACCGGAAGGGTCTGGCGCGATCAGGTGCTTGCCATCGGGCAACACGTAGAAAGCCGCCGTCAGCACCTTTGCATTCGGAGCCCGCTCAGAGACGAGGGCGGTCACCTTGCTCACCCCCGGCGACGGTGTCTTCTGGATCGCCACCACGCGCCAGATGCGATTCGCGTCATAGCCCAACATCGCATGCAGATAGCTCTCGACCGTCGCCACCGTGGGAGAATCAGCCGTAAAGTACTTTGGATTCACCGGAGGAAAGGGATCGTGCTGCGTGTCCGCGGCCAACGAGTTCAGACGCAGCGGAGGAGGAGGCGCGGCCGTTGCTGGAGCCGGCTTGGGTGCCGTGCCCGTCTGTTGCGCATACATCCCCTGGCTCCCTGCCAGCACCGCCAGACCCACCGCCACAACAAACGTACTCTTCACTCCAACCCATCCTTCTGCGTGCAACCTATGCTTGCCCAACTACACTTCCACCTTCACCGCGATCGGAAAACGTCTTCCCATCCCGAACGATTTCCTGGTCACCTTCAGCACCGGTGCCGCCTGCTGCCGCTTGTATTCGCTTCGCTCAACCAGCTTCAGCACAGTCCGCACCAGCTCGACGTCCACCTTCTGCTCCGCCGCAATCTGCTCGGCGGAACAGTACCGCTCGACATACGCTTCGAGGATCGGGTCAAGAACATCATACGGTGGCAGCGAGTCGGTATCCTTCTGCTCCGGCCTCAGCTCCGCGCTCGGTGCCTTCGTAATCGTCGCCTGCGGAATCAGCTCGCGCTCGCGATTGACGTAGCGCGCCAGCTCGTACACGTGCGTCTTCATCACATCGCCCAGCACCGCCAGCGCGCCCACCATATCGCCGTAGAGCGTACAGTAGCCCACGCTCATCTCGCTCTTGTTGCCCGTCGTCAGCACCAGCGCGCCGAACTTGTTCGACAGCGCCATCAGCGTCACACCGCGCAGACGCGACTGCACATTCTCTTCCGCCAACCCAAACCCGGTGCCCGCAAACAGCGGCTGAAGTGTCCGCATCTGGGCCTCGTACGCGTCATGGATCGGCAGCATCTCGAAGCGAATTCCCAGCCGTTCCGCAAGATCGCGCGCATCGTCCTTCGAGCCCTCGGACGAGTAGCTGCTGGGCATTCCCACACCCATCACATTGGCCGCGCCCAGGGCTTCAACCGCAATGGCAGCTACCAGCGCCGAATCGATGCCTCCACTCAACCCCACCAGCGCGGTCCGGAGGCCGCACTTGTGCACGTAATCGCGGGTGCCAAGCACCAGCGCATCCCACGTCGCTTCGACCTCAAAGGGAAGCGGCTCCGAACTTGTTGGTTGCGCGAGGTCCGGAGTCGGGCTCAGAATGCCGGTGTCAAACAGGACCAAGTCCTCCGCGAACGACTGTGCCTGCGCAAGCACTTGCCCATCCGGTCCCACCGCCAGCGAGCTTCCGTCGAAGAGCAGGCTGTCATTGCCGCCTACCTGGTTGGCCATCGCCACCACCGCGCCGTGCCGCCGGGCCAACGCGCCCAGCATCTGCTGCCGCACCTCCCGCTTGCCCTGCCAGTAGGGAGAAGCCGAGATGTTCACGATGATCCGCGGCTGCCTGCGCAGATCCTCAGGCTGGGCGTCCCACTGCTCCATCAGGCGCTCGATCGGGTCGATCGCATACATCCTTCGCGGCCAGAAGCCCTTGTCATTCCAGGCGTCCTCGCATACCGAGATGGCAATCGGAACCTTGCCCTGGGGAGTCGAAATGGAGGCCAGATGTTGCTCAGTGGCCGGCTCGAAGTAGCGCTGCTCATCGAACACGTCATAGAACGGCAGCAGCGTCTTGCCCTGCACCGCGGTCTCTTCTCCGCGCTCGATCAAGACGGCTACGTTTCGCACCCGCTTGCCGGCAAACGACTCATCCACCGGCAGCACCCCGCCACACAGGACCGCAGGCCTCCCCGGCTCGAGCGTCCACGCGCACACCTCGGCCAGCGCCTGCCCCGCTCGCTCCACAAACGACTCTTTGTCCAGAAGATCGGCCGGCCAATACCCGCACACAGCCAGCTCCGGAAAAATCACCAGGTCGGCTCCAAGTGCCTGGGCGCGCCCGGCGAAATCCAGGATTTTGCGTATGTTTTCGGCAAAATCCCCAACCGTCGGATCGATCTGAGCGAGCGCAATCTTCACGTGACTATCTTATCAACTGCTTGGGAGCAGACCAAGGTGCCGAGCCTTCACCATGCGGCTGCGTGAACCTGACGCTACGACCCGGTCCCAGAGAACACCACCCCGATCGTCCGCGCCAGAATCTTCAGATCCAGCCAAAAGCTCCAGTTCTCGACGTACGCCGTGTCAAGCGAGATGTAGCTGTCGAACGATGGGTCCTGTCGCGCCTCCACCTGCCAAAGTCCGGTAATGCCGGGAAGCACATCCAGCCGGCGTAGATGGGCGAGATCGTACTGCTCCACCTCGGACGCAATCGGAGGCCGCGGCCCTACCAGGCTCATGTCACCTCGCAGGACGTTGTAAAGCTGCGGCAGCTCGTCGAGCGAGTACTTGCGCAGCACACGACCGATCGGCGTAATGCGCGGGTCCTTGACGATCTTGAACAGCACACCCTCGCGCTCGTTCAGGTGTGCCAGGTCTGCCTTCATCCGGTCCGCATTTGGAACCATGGTGCGGAACTTGTAGCAGGAAAAAGTCCTGCCTTTGCGGCCGATCCGCGCCGCCCGGTAGAAGATTGGGCCCTTGGACCCGAACCTCACCGCCACCGCCAGCGCCAGCATCACCGGCGAAAGCACTAGCAAGGCCAGTGCCGCAATCGCAATATCCAGGCTGCGCTTCATCAGGAAAGAGCCGATCGGGAAGTCACGACGATGCAGCGGAATCGTCGGGAACTGTCCGATGTATTCCACGGGAGCGTTCCAGGCGAGGCCGTCATACAGGTCCGGAACGACGCGCACATCGATGCCCAGCGCCCGCGCCTCCTCGACTAGTGCAATGACCAGCTTCTTCTCCGCCGGCACTGAGAAGAAAATCTCATCCACGAAGAGCGAGCGCGCCAGCTGCACCGTGTTGCGCACATCGCCGATTACGTCCGCATCCCCGCTCTCGGCCTCGCGCTCGGTCAGCGCCACAAACCCCTTGAACCGGAAGCCCAGGTGCCGAAGCGACTCCAGGTGATTGCGCAGCGCATGCGCGACCCGGCCCGCGCCGACGATCAGCACGTTCCGCGTTTCCAGACCCTCCAGGTACCGGCTGTACTCCATCCGACGCCAGATGGCCCGGCGCACCGAAAGCAGCACCGCCGTGATCACCACCAGCAGCAACACCACGATGCGCGAAACATCGATCGCCTGCCGTAGATACAGCAATCCGCAAAGCAGCAGACCAGCGGTCATCGTCGCCTGAAAGGTCATCCTTTGTTCATGCAGACCGCTGCGGTTCTGGATCGACCCGTACAGACCGAAGGACCGTGTGATCACCACCAGGGCGCCGCCGTACCAAAGCAAATAGAGCAACCACTCCCGCGGCGTAGTCCGCAGAATGGTCGGGATCATTGAATATTCATGCACTCCCGGCGCCGCAACCATGCGAAGGCGAACGGCCAGCACAGCCGCCACTGCGATGGTGACCAGGTCCAGGGAACCCCACACAAGACTGGTCACCGAGGGTCGCCGGAACAAGCCCTGTCGCGCCGAATTGGCCCGTCCGCTCCCGTGTCTTCGGCCCGAAACAACGACCTGCTGAAGATAATCCGGTGTTGCCATCGCCAACGCTCCCCACTCTTCTAACCAGAAACTTTTCCAGGCTGCCTGCTCGGACTCGACATCTCTCTCCGGGACAGCTCCCGGGAGAGCCTGCATCAGCTCTTCCCTGCGGCACAACCAAGATCACAACAAATCCTACAGCGGTGGGATGACACTCAGAAGAATGCGTGCCTCCACTCTAACGGCAGGGGTTCTTCGGCGCAAACCCAAAAAGACGCTACAAGTTGCAAACAGCCTGCAAATAGTTGCTAGGTGGGTAAGACCAGTTCGTCGAGCGAGAGAAACTCCTTCAACACCTCATCTTCGCTTTGCTCCATCTCTTCCATCGTTCCGAAAAATCGTGCCTCTCCTTCATGCAGAAATACAACGCGATCGGCCAGCTTCTTGGCAAAACGCATGTCATGGGTAACCACGATGCTGGTCAGGTGCAACTGCTGCTTCAAGCGCTCAATCAGATTGCCAAGCAAATGCGCCATCAATGGATCGACCATCGTAGTCGGCTCGTCGTAGAGCACGGCCTCAGGCTGGGCCGCCAAAGCTCGCGCGATGGCCACGGACCGTTTCATTCCAGTCGAAAGATCGCTTGGCAGCAGCTGCTCCTTGCCCGCGACACCCACCATCTCCAGCAATCCCTTGACCACCTGGAAGATCTGATCCTCCTCCATATCGCCCCGCTCCCGCAGCGGGAACGCCACATTCTCCCCGATCGAGATCGAGTCAAACAACGCGCCGCTTTGAAAGACCATGCTCACCTTGCGCCGAATCCCTTGCAGCTGCTTTTCGCTGAAGCTGCAGATGTTTTCGCCCGCCACCATGATCTTGCCTGAGTCCGGCTTCAGAAAACCCAGCAGCATTTCCAGCGAAACCGACTTACCCACGCCGCTGCGCCCCAGAATGCAAAGCGTCTCCCCGGCATTGACGTAAAAGCTCACCTTCTTCAGAACATCAAAGCTGCCGAAGGATTTCGAAACTTCATCGAAAGCAATATAGACACCAGGCGTATGCTGCTTGGCCTCAGGAAGGTCATCCGCGGCCGCTTCATTCTGCGCCGCAGCCTTGTCCATGAACTCGCCAACCGTCGCCGCCACATCTTCGGAAACCTCCTCCGCCAGCGGTTTGTCGGCCGGGTCGCCGGACGCATGCCTATCCGCCGCCCCCTCCTGCGTTTTGGCGTCTGGCTGCTGCCCCGGCTTTTGTTCCTCGTGCTCATCCTCTGCGGCCATCCGTTGCCCCTCGTCTCTAGGGTATATCGGCAGAATCTCAGTTTTCATCAGGGAAAAATCGCGCCGGCTCTCCGCCGAGCAGTCCAGGAGGTCGCTTCGTACCTGCTTTAGGTGTCCAGCACCCGCGCATGCTGTTCGGCCTCTGCAAAATCTTCGGGCGTATTTAGATTCGCAAAGTAAAGCGCCGTGCCCGCCTCCTGCTCAGGAGTGGTCGCAGTCCAGGCCGGCCCAGGCGGCTCGCCGGGTCCAGCCGTAACGCGTGACCCCTCCGACCATGGCCACTGTTGCAGAACATGAACGGGATCCTGTCCCCGCTTTACCGCCAGATCCTGGGTCGCGGCCACCAGCTCAGGAAACAGTTTGAACCTTCCCTGAGCCAGCGCCACCGTCAGGTAAGGCGCGACCTCCCGATGCAACATCAACAGCGTGGGCTGCGGGACACCGTCGACTCTATATAAAGCTACGCGCGTCCCAAAACGACGTGCGTGCCGCAACGTCGACTGCGCCCAGTGATACAGCAGGACCGTCGGCACAAAAGGCACGTCCACCGGCAGCACCAGGCTCCAGTCGTGGCTCGCATGCGACAGCGCCGCCTCCAGACCGCCCATCGGCCCGCAGCCTGGATGCCGATCGCCCACCACCGGCGCAAACCGCTCCAGTTCGCCGCGGCTGCTAAGCACCGCGACCTGCGCACAGATGCGCCGCAGCTTGGTCACCGCATGCTCCACTAAGGGCTTGCCCGCAAGCTCGAGCCACGCCTTGTCCCGGCCCATCCGCGAACTGCGCCCACCCGCCAGCACAAATCCGCTGATCGGCAGCGGCTCGTACACCGCTACGCCCCTACCAGCGCCATCCATCGCACGATCGACTCGATCCCGCGATGGAAGTTGCTCAGGTTGAACTTCTCGTTCGGCGCATGCAGATTGTCGTCGGGCAGCCCAAAGCCCATGATCAGCGCCGGCATCCCAAGCACCCGGATGAAGTCGCCAATAATCGGGATCGATCCACCCCCGCGCACGTACACGGTTTCTTTGCCGAAGACGCGCCGCATCGCCTCAGTCGCCGCCCCGATAAACGGATTGTCCGTGCTCACCACGAAAGCTTCGCCCGAATGAATCATCCGCACCTCCACCGTGCAGCCCCTCGGCACAATCGCCTCCACGTAGATCTTCAGCTTGTGGAACGTATCGTCCGGCGTCATCTCCGGCACCAGCCGCAGACTCACCTTCGCCACGGCCTTGGCCGGGATCACTGTTTTTGCGCCCGCGCCGATGAAGCCCCCCGGCATGCCATGCACCTCGAGCGTCGGCCGCGACCAAAGCCGCTCCAGCACCGTGTACCCCGGCTCGCCCACCAGCGCCGTCGAGCCCACCTGCCCAGCAAGATACTCCGCCTCATCAAACGGCAAAGTCTGCCAGGCCTTCCGCTCCGCCTCCGTCGGCTTCGCCACGCGGTCGTAGATGCCCGGAATCAGGATGGTCCCATGCTCATCCTTCAGCCTGGCCAGAATCTGCGCCAGCGCCAGAAATGGATTCGGCGCCGCCCCGCCATACATGCCTGAGTGCAGATCCGTCCGCGCGCCCCGCACCTCGATCTCCGTGTAGATCATCCCGCGCATACCCACGCACAACGTCGGCAGGTCCGGCGCAAACATGTCCGTATCGCTGATCAGCGCCACGTCCGCCCGCAGCCGGTCCGCGTGCTCGCGCACATACGCCGCAATGCCTTCACCGCCGACCTCTTCCTCGCCCTCGACCAGCACCTTTACGTTAACCGGAAGCTTGCCGCCACCGGCCACCAACAGCGCCTCAAGCGCTTTGACATGCATCCACATCTGACCTTTGTCGTCGACCGCGCCACGAGCATACAAGTTCCCATTGCGCACCTCCGGCTCAAACGGCGGCGAGATCCACTCCTCGAGCGGCTCGGCCGGCTGCACATCGTAGTGACCATAGCAAAGCACGGTCGGCTTGCCCGGCAGCTCGAGCCACTCACCGTATATCAGCGGATGCCCTTGACGCGTCTCTGTAGAGGTTTCGATCAGGCCAACGTCTTTGAGGCCGATCCGCCGCAGCTCCGAGGCCACAAACTCCGCGGCTCGACGCACATCCGCCACCCGCTGCGGATCGGTCGAAATCGACGGAATCCGAATCAGTGCCTTCAACTCCTCGACAAACCTCGCGCCATTGTCTTTCGCAAACGCTACTGCCGCTTCCACCGCCATCGAGCACCCTCCTCGTCGATTGTCTACGCCTTACGTTGTTTGCTCCCAGCCCTATCGCTTCTCTTCAATATATGGCCGAGCAGCAGAAGCGCCAGATCCTCCGGCACCTCGTCAAGCAGCCAGTGCGAACGCCCCGCCAGCCGATAGAAGTGATACTCCCCCGTGCAATACCGCGCCGTGCCGAGTGCCGCCGCCTCGCCGAGCGCCTGGTCCCGATCTCCCCAGATATAGATCGCCGGCGCCGTTACCGGGCCAATCCGGAGCCCGACCGGCAGCGCCCGATACCAGTTCAGCGCGGCCGTCAACGTACCTCGCTCGCGCATCCGCCGGATGTTTTCCGCCACCTGCGGCTTCGGCACAAAGCCTGCATACGCCTGGCGCAAGGCCCGCGCATCGGCCGCCAGCAGCGCCCACTCCGCCACGCCGCGAAGCTTGAACAACAGGATGTACTTCGACCGGTTCATCTGGTCGAAACTTGAACGCAGCGCATCCTGGAACGCGTCGATGTGCGGGGTCGAGACTACGCTCACCGTGCGCAGCCGCTCCGGAAAGTCCGCGGCCAGCTTCCACGCCACCAGGCCGCCCCAGTCATGGCCCACCAGGTGAAATCGTTCCGCGCAAAGCTGTTCAGCGAACCCAAGCGCATCCGAGACCAGCCGGTCGATTCCATACGCCTGCACGCCTGCCGGCCGCGCGCCCGGCGCATACCCGCGCTGATCCATGGCCACGACTCGCAATCCGGCCGCCGCCAGCAGGTGCATCACTGGAATCCACGAGTCGGCAAATTGGGGAAAGCCATGCAGCAGCAGGACCAGCTCGCCTTGTCTCGGTCCCGCCTCAAGACCGGTGAAGCGGAGCCCGTCGACAGAAAGTTCGATCGAACCTAAGGCCTGCGACGTCTCCTGCGCCATGACACTCTCCCAAACTCGCCAGCGAGCCTTCGACTCGGCCGCCTTGCTTCTACGCAGACTGAGATTGCAAGCAGCCTGCCAGCGAACCGGCGATGCAGGAATGCGCCGCTGCCGTCATGAACTCGGAGTTGATATGCGCCAGCCGTTCCGGCACAGTGCTGCTCCGGTCGAGAACCAGTCCACACAGTGCGTGACGCGATACCTCTTCCCTTCCATGCCGGTCTTCTCCCGTCAGAGCCCCACGTATTCGGGCGTGTAATCCTGGAAGAGGCCTTTGCCGGGGTACATCACACGCACAGGCATCGCTTCCTCGTGAAGAGTCATCCGCGCCCAACGCCAGGCATGTTGCATCTCGCTCGAGTGAAAGTAAAGCGTCTCAGCCTGCAGAGACGCGACGGCAACCATAGTCGTCTCCGCAACCTGCTCCCACTCGTTGTCGCTCACAATCGCCAGGCGGGCAATCGAATCAGTATGACGCCGCAAGAAGCTCGTCTCCTCCCAACGAGCCGCCCAGGTTGCCCCATGCATGCCGGAAAGATCGGCCAAAATCCCGATGGGTGCCTTCCGTGCCGCAATGGTCAGGTCGATCTGCTGCGAGATGCTGAGTATGTCATCGGCACCAAGCTCCCCCGTCACCTTGAAGCCGAAGGCCCGGCCGTCGCTATCGGTAAGTCTTTCAATCATTAGCTGTCTCCCTAAACCACGTTACGCCTCCTTCAAGGAGTAGTACCGGGGTACAGCCGTTGCGCCGGGCGAAGTAGTGGGGACGGGTCAGAGCGGTCATACCGGACCAAGCCGAACACGAGGCTCGGGAGGCAACTCCGTTACCAGCACATCTCCCGGGAAAACCTCACCCGTCCTCACCACCACCGCCATCACACCCGCCCTGCGCTCCCGTTTTCCCTTTCCATCGCGCGGCCCCCACAAGAGCTTCTGTAGCCCTGCCCGATAACCATCGATCTGAGAGCATGGCGTCCGCAATCCGGTGATCTCCACCACAGCCTCCGCTCCCAGTCGAACTCGCGTATGCCTCGGCAGTTGCAGCAGGTCTATACCGCGCGTCAGCACGTTCTCTCCCATCTCCCCCGGATCGAGCGCAAATCCCGCTTTCGCTAGCTCCTCCAGCTTCTCCAAAGCAAACAGGTGCACCTGGCAAAGATTCGGCTGTGTAGGATCACGCCGTGCTTGATAGAGGTGTTGCACCGTCGTTCCACGATGCGCGTCGCCCTCCACGCCCTCGCCTCTTAGCAGGGTGATCGAGGACTGCGCCTGCTTGGCAAAGCCATGCCGCGGAGCCCGAGACACAGCCACCACCTCGCCTTCACTCACCGGACCACTCCCTACTGCTTCGATGCCTTCACCTCCGGCGTCAGCGCCGAAGCCAGCGGCTCTCCCCAGAGGTAATGGTTGAACCAGTTCTCATTCTCTTCCATCACCGCCCGTTGCTGCTTCGGCTTATTGATCGGGTGTCCAAACCCGTCGTAGATCACCATCTTCACCGGCACGCCCTTGTCTTCAAGTGCCTGCCGCAACTCAAACCCATTCGCAATGGGCACCCGCTTGTCCGCACCTCCATGCTGGATCAGGGTCGGCGTCTTTGCCGTCTTTAGATAGCTGATCGGCGAAGTCTTTCGGTAGATTTCCGGATCGTCCCAAGGCGTCGCATGGAGGTACTGCGGCGCAAACGGCGTAATGTCCGTGTTCGCGTAGTAGGTCATCCAATCCGAGATCCCCGCGCCCACACTGACCGCCTTGAACCGGTCGCTCGACGTCGTGATGAATGCCGAGATATACCCGCCTTCGCTCCAGCCCATCGAGCCCACACGATCCTTGTCCACGAAGCCCTGCGCAATCAGCGAGTCCACCCCTGAGATCACATCGGCGTAATCCCCGACACCCAGATTCCTGACATTCAAAGACCTGAACTTTTCCCCATAACCCGCCGACCCACGATAGTTCGGCCGCAGCACCAGCGCGCCCTTGGCCACAAACCTCTCAACCGGATAGTACCGATCCGCTGCAATCGAAGGCACGTCGATCCCGGTCGGCCCGCCATGGATCACCACCAGCAGCGGATACTTCTTCTTCGCGTCGAAGTCCGCCGGCTTGACCAGAATGCCTTCAACGACCGTGCCGTCGCCCGACTTCCACTGCACCACTTCACGACGCGCCGTGTCGAAATCTCTAAGCTGATCGCTGGCATGCGTGACCTGCTTCAGCGTGCCGCCGCTCACATCCCCCACATAAATTTCCGCATACTCGTTCGCACCCGCGCCCCGAAACGCCACCGCTTTGGCATCCTTGGCAAACGAGAACGCCCCCGCAATCTCGCTTCCCGGCATCGCCATCGATCTGACATCTCCACTCTTCGGGTCCAGCACAAACAGCGAAGAGCGGGTCTTCTTGAGCGCAGAAAAATAGATTCCCTCCGCTGACCACTGCAGCAGTCCAGGATCCTCATCGAAACTCGCCGTCAGCACACGCGGCGTCCCCCCTACGCTCGGCACACAGGCGATCTTCCGGTTCATATAGAAGAAGTAACTGGCCCCATCCGACGTCACATACGCAATCTCGCTTCCATCCGGAGACCACTTCGGGTCGCCATCCGGACCGGGCGTACCGACCACCTTCTTCACCGCGCCATCTGCCAGCGTCACCGTATATACATCGCCGCTCGAGCCCGAGATCAGGTCCGGGTCCCGGGTCGCGCCGAACGCAATCTTCGTCCCGTCCGGCGACCAGTCCATCGACGCCACGCTAAAGCTGTCCCCAGGTGTCAGCAACTTCGGCTCACCCACGGCCGGTGTAATTCCCGCCGCGTTCGCCCTTGCCAGCTCCAGCGTCCACAGATGCACCATCGGATAATCCGCATGGAAGACGTGGTACTCCCCAAAGCTCTCCTCGCGATCCTTCATCGCCTTGGTCTTCGGCGCTTCCGCAGCAAGCGCGATCCGCTTCGAATCCGGCGCCCACAAAAACGAGTTCACGCCGTCTTCCATCTTCGTCCACTGCTGCGCCTCCCCGCCGTTCGCGGGCATGACATACACCTGCTTCTTCCCCGCAGGCGATCCAGCCAGCGGCGCCACGCGATCCGACAGAAACGCAATCCAGCGCCCATCCGGCGACCACGCCGCATCACTCGAACTTTTCGCCGCCACCGTCAGCAGACGGCTCTCCCCCGTCCCCACGTCCGCCAGCCAAAGGTCGGTCTCAAACGCGTTCGCCTCCCAATTCGTCCGGCTCTCCTCATACACCACATGCCGGCCATCGGGAGAGATTTTAGGCGCTCCAACGCTGCGCATCTCAAGCGACTGATCGATGGTCGGAGCCTTCCCAGGCATCTGCGCTTTTGCGCCCGGCAAGGCGAAGCACATTGCCGGAGCGACCCACACCGCCGTCAGCCACCATGCTCCCGCACGCTTCATTCGCACTCTCCTGATCTCCTTATCGGCCGATTGTGCTCGAAGTATAGCCCTTGGCCAAAATAAACCTACTCCAAAGTACTCTGGCCAAAATACCGCGAAGCGGCAACAATAGAGAGCGAATGCAGCAAATGCCAAGCGCGCAGACCTGGAGCAGCACGCAGTACGCCAAAAACGGCGGCTTCGTCGCTTCCATGGCCACGGAAGTCGTGAACTCGCTGAACCCACAACCAGGCGAACGCATCCTCGATGCCGGTTGTGGAGACGGCGCTCTCACCGCTCAACTGGCCGTCTCCGGAGCCGCCCTGCGCGGCGTCGATGCCTCTATCGCAATGGTAGCTGCCGCCCGCGCCCGTGGCCTCGCGGTCGACCACGCCGACCTCACCGACCTCTCCTACAACGCAGAATTCGACGCCGTCTTCTCCAATGCGGCCCTGCACTGGATCCCACTCGCCGCGCAGGCCGACGCCCTAGCCTGCCTCCGTCGCGCGCTCCGCCCGGGCGGCCGCTTTGTCGCCGAGATGGGCGGTCAAGGCAACATCGCCGCCATCCGCACCGCGCTCTCCGCCGTCCTCGCTCGTTACGGCGTCGACCCGGAAGTCGTAGCGGCCAGCTTTTATCCCGCGCCCGAACACTACCGCCTGCTCCTTGAAGCTGCAGGCTTTTGCGTCCAGGTCATGACTCTTCACCCCCGGCCCACCCCCCTGCCTGGTGGTCACGATGGCCTCAAGCGCTGGCTCGAAACCTTTCGCAACGGCGTCTTCCACCTGCTGCCCGACACGACCTTGCGCCAAACTGCCCTGGCCGAAACCGTCGCCCTTTTACGTCCCATGCTCTTCGACTCCCGCCAAAACCAGGCCGAAGCTTCGGCCTTCTGGACCGCCGACTATGTCCGTCTGCGCTTCCACGCAACCTGCTAAAAAGCTTTTCAAGCAACCTGCTAAAGAAATCGGAAGCACTGCCGATAAGGACAGAGAGATGTTTTCCGTAACACGATCTTTCTTGCCCTGCACCGATGTCTCCGCTGCACCTGACGGCTGCGATCGCGATTGCTCAAATGCCTGCGATCTCTTCCGGTCTTTTTTGAAGCCGACCCAGTTTCCGATTCATCCAAGGGAGTTGTATGCCGTCTAAGTATCTTATGAAGAAGTTCTTCCATCCGCCGGCTCGACCGGCGCTGCTGACTCTGGCCGCCCTGGCCCTTTGCCCCCGCTCCCAGGCGCAGACTCTCCAGTCTCCTCTGGACACAGGGTTTTTCCCACTCCAATCCGCAGACATTCCACCGCTGCAGCTTCAGCCCGCAACCGGCGAGTCTAGCTCGAGTGAGTCGCTTCCCGACTCTCCCGGCACATTGTCCGCTACTCCGAACTCCCTCGACCCCGCCGCCGACCAGACTTCCACTCTGGCCACGAACAAGCAAAGCAGCCCTCCCCACAACGCACCTCCCAAACGACTCTTCGGGATCGTTCCGAACTTTCGTACCGTGAGCACAGATACGAAGCTGCCCCCGCAAACGATTCGAGACAAATTTATTGACGCCACCGAGGATAGCTTCGACTACTCTTCGCTCGCGCTTGCGACTGCCGTTGCGGCCGAAGGCTATATCAGCAACGCCACCCCCGAGTTCGGCCGCGGAGGAGTGGCCTTCAGCCGCTATATCTGGCATTCGGCCACCGATCAGACCATCGAAAATTATGTCGTAGAGTTCATCATTCCCGTCATCCGCCACGAGGACACGCGCTTTTACACCCTGACCCGCGGAAGCTTTACCAAGCGCGCCGAGTACTCGATCGGCCGCGTCTTCATCACCCGCTCCGACTCAGGCCATAACACCTTTAACTCCGGCGAGGTCGTTGGAGCCGCCGCTGCGGCTGGTATCTCGAACCTCTACTATCCGCAGGGGGAGCGCACCACCAGGAACTTCATCGACAAATACGCCGTCAATCTCGGCATCGATGCGGCGTCCTACGTTCTAAAGGAGTTCTACCCCGAGATCACGAACGCCTTCAGTCGGCAAAAAACGGCAACCACTCCCTGACAAGCCCACTTCTGCGCGCCCTACTCCTCTCGCTACTATGCCCCTGCGGGGCTTCGCGTAACATACAAGAGTAAAGCTGTCGAATCCCCTTTATGCGCCTCCGCTCTTCACAGTTCGTGTTCCTCCTGCTGATTGCCTGTTCAGTACAAATCCGGGAGGAGCACGCCCTGCGCTGGGCCGAGCAGGCCATCTCCGGCGCTTCCGTTCGCGCCCTCACGGTGTATGAGGTTTTCAATCAGGCAGGGGTCTCCAGGCGGTCTGCTGGCCAACCCGCCGTTCCCGTCGCTTCCCTAGGTCTTCCCCCTGCGGCTCTCGCCGCCAAACGAGAGCCCTGGACCATGCGCCGGCCCGCGTCGGATTCAGCCTCCATCGCTGCGCACACCGGGCTGCTCCGCGCTTAGATTCCCGCTCGCTTTTCCCTTGCCTGAGCCAGAATCTTCGCGCGCCTAACTTGCGCCCCAGCCTAAAGGAACGATCCCGTGATCAACGCAGTCATCTCTAAAGTCTTTGGCACCGCCAACGAGCGAGCCATCAAACGCCTCGTCCCCATCGTCAGCCAGGTCAACGCCCTCGAGCCCCAGATGGAGACTCTCAGCGACGAGCAGCTCCGTGACAAAACCAGCGAGTTCCGCGCCCGTATCGCCGACGCCACCAAGCATATCGACGCTAAAACCGACCCCGACGTCCTCTACGCCGCTGAGAAGAGTGCCCTCGACGCCCTTATGCCCGAAGCTTTCGCCGTCGTACGGGAAGCCGGCCGCCGTGTCGTCGGCATGCGCCACTTCGACGTCCAGCTTATTGGCGGCAGCATCCTCCACCAGGGCAAGATCGCAGAGATGAAGACCGGCGAAGGCAAAACCCTTGTCGCGACCCTCGCCGCCTACCTGAACGCGCTCGCCAGCCGCGGCGTCCACGTCGTCACCGTTAACGACTATCTCGCCAAGCGCGACGCCGAGTGGATGGGCAAGATCTACGGCTTCCTCGGTCTGTCCGTGGGAGTCATCGTGCATGACTTGAGCGATGCCCAGCGCCGCGAAGCCTACGCCTCCGACATCACCTACGGCACCAACAATGAGTTCGGCTTCGACTACCTCCGCGACAACATGAAGTTCGAGCTCTCCGACATGGTCCAACGCGGCCAGTACTTCTGCATCGTCGACGAGGTTGACTCCATCCTCATCGATGAGGCCCGCACCCCGCTCATCATCTCCGGCCCCACCGACCAGACTACGGACAAGTACGCCCGCGTCAACGCCATCATCCCCTCGCTCGAACTTGGCGAGTTGATTGAATCCGTCGAGACCAAGACCTGGTCCGGAGACTTTGTCATCGACGAGAAGGCCCGCGCCATCACCGTCACCGACGAAGGCTGGGAGAAGGTAGAAGGCCTGCTCGGCATCGGCAACATCGCCGACCCCGAAAACTGGGACCTTAAGCATCACGTCGAGGTCGCCATCAAGGCCCATCACCTCTATAAGCTGGACGTCGAGTACGTCGTCAAGAACGGCGAAGTTATCATCGTCGACGAGTTCACCGGTCGCCTCATGCCCGGCCGCCGCTGGTCCGATGGCCTCCACCAGGCCGTCGAAGCCAAGGAAGGCGTGGCCATCCGCAAGGAGGACCAGACCCTCGCCACCATCACCTTCCAAAACTACTTCCGTCTCTACAAAAAACTCTCCGGCATGACCGGCACCGCCGAAACCGAAGCTGCCGAGTTCGACAAGATCTACAAGCTCGACATCGTCGTCACGCCCACCAACCGCAAGATGCTTCGCCTCGAAAACGCCGACGTCGTCTATCGCACCACGCAGGAAAAGTACTTCGCCGTGGCCGACGAGATCTCTCGCCTACACGCCGAAAAGCAGCCCGTGCTCGTCGGCACGACCTCGATCGAGAAGTCCGAGCTCCTCTCCGAAATCCTGAAGCGCAAGGGCGTCCGTCACGTCGTCCTCAACGCCAAGTTCCACGAGAAGGAAGCCGAGATCGTCGCCCAGGCCGGCCGCCTCGGCATGGTCACCATCGCCACCAACATGGCCGGCCGCGGCACCGACATCCTGCTCGGCGGCAACCCCGACTTCATGGCCCGCCAGGACCTCGTTCGCAAGCAGCAGGCCCGCGCCGTCTCCGCGGCAGAGGGTCACATCGAACCTGTAGCCGCACCGGGCATGTTCCGCTTCTATTACGCCAGCCAGGAGTTCGAGTGCACCGAAGACTCCTGGCACGCCGCCGTTGCCGCCCATGAGGCTGCCGCCAAGGCCGAGCACGACCAGGTCACCGAAGCCGGAGGCCTGCACATCATCGGCACCGAACGCCATGAGAGCCGCCGCGTCGACAACCAGCTTCGCGGACGCGCTGGCCGCCAGGGCGATCCCGGCGCCAGCCGCTTCTACCTTTCGCTTGAAGACGATCTCATGCGCATCTTCGCCGGTGAGCGCACCAAGGCCCTCCTGCTCTCGCTCGGCATGGAAGAGGGCGTCCCCATCGAGGGCCGCATGATCTCCAACCGCATCGAAGCCGCGCAAAAAGCCGTCGAGACCCAGAACTTCGAGTCGCGCAAGCACGTCCTCGAGTACGACGACGTCATGAACAAGCAGCGGGAAGCCGTCTACGGGCTCCGCCGCCAGCTCATGGAGGGTGTCGATCAGAAGCAGCTCATCACCGAGGATTACACCTCCACCATCCTCTCGAACATCCTCGACGAAAACGCCCCCGAGAAGGCCACGTCCGACGAATGGAAGGTCGACAAACTCTGGGAGTCGCTGCACGATATCTTCGGCGCAACGTTTACCGAGGGTCCGGACTCGATCGACCATACTTCCCTCTCCCGGCACGATCTCGGCGAAGCCATCTTCACTAAACTTCGCGCCCGCTACGACATCAAGGAGCAGATCCTCTCGCCCACGCAGATGCGCTATCACGAGCGCATCGTCATGCTTTCCGTCCTCGACGGCCTGTGGAAGGATCACCTCCTCGCCATGGATCACCTCAAAGAAGGCATCGGCCTGCGCGGCTACGCCCAGCAGGATCCGCTCGTCGCCTACAAAAAAGAGTCCTTCGACATGTTCGAGGCCATGATGCTGCGCTTCCAGGAGGACACCGCCCGCCATCTCTTCCGCATGCAAATCATCGGCCCCGACGGACAGCCCATCGAGTCCGCCCAGCAGCTCGAACAGGCCCAGCTCGCCGCCGCCCAGCCGTCCGTGCCCGAGCCCCGCTCTCTCCAGGCCCCCACTCAACCCACCCAAGTCGTCCCGGCGCGCGCTCCCTCAACCACCATCGACGCTCTCGAGCGCGAGTTCCAAAAGAAGAAGGAACGCGAGCTCGAGCTAAGCCGCCAGGCCGGAGCCGCCTCCGCCGACAACGGGTCTGGCCCTCGCGTCGCCGGCCAGAAGGTGGGCCGCAACGACAAATGTCCCTGCGGCTCCGGGAAGAAGTTCAAGAACTGCTGCGGAGTCGCCGCGTAACCTTCGCTCCTTGTCACTCCTTCACGTTCCTGGTGCTCTTCGGGGCACCAGCCTCTGCCCCCAAATCTAGGTCCGGCAAGCCTTCACTGGGAGCACGACACGCCATCGATCAACGCTCATCAACAGCACGAAACAAGGACTTACTTGTCCTACATTAATAGTTCGTACTTAGCAGCGATTTGGCTTGCCATTTCGCAGCAATACTCTTGTCCAGCGCCTTATTCATCCTCGCCGGAGTAAAGAAAGACAGCTCCAGACTTACACCCGCTTCCACAAACGCATAGTAAGTGTGTAGGTGTATCGAGAAACTGGCCTGCTTCATCGCCGGAATCTGTTTCGGGGTAGCTGCCCACAAAGCGACGGCTTACCGTCATGATTCGGAGGCACGCCTGTCCTTGGCAACGCACGGTAAGCCGTCCGTTCTTCTCAACCTGATCGCTTTCAAACAGCGCGACAGATGGACATTTCCGTTGCTCTTCCTTCTCTCTCTGGAAAGAGCCGATCAAACGCCCTTTCCAGAGATCGCACACTTTCATTTCTCCAAACGCAAATCCGTTACTAGTACTTCATGTTCGTGAGGTCCTCAATCAGTCCCGGCCCGGACGGGTTCCAACCCAGTGTTTTCTGCGTCCACTCGCCTGAGGCCGGCATGTCCAGGGCCGCGAAATGCGCCAGCCAGCCAAAGTGTTCTGCAACCTTGTCTCCGTCGAGCGACACCACGGGAATCTGCAGCCCTTTGCCAAGGGTCTCCGCAATCTCACGCAGCGCCACACCCTCTTCCTGCACAGCGTGGTAGACCGTCACGCCGGGCCCCGTCTGCTCCACAACCAGGTGGTAGAGGTGAGCCACATCCGGCAGGGGAGCCGCGGCCCAGCGGTTTGCGCCATCGCCCACATAGG
The DNA here is from genome assembly GCA_964246225.1 of uncultured Acidobacteriaceae bacterium. Classification (GTDB taxonomy): domain Bacteria; phylum Acidobacteriota; class Terriglobia; order Terriglobales; family Acidobacteriaceae; genus Edaphobacter. The sequence continues at coordinate 20,208 of CAXTQE010000048.1, forward strand.
CGGAGACGCCCTTCCTGCGAGCCGTCTCGGTAAGGAACGGCACCAGGCCCTGCTTGTGCGTGTCATGCACCTGCGGCAGGCGCACAATCGCCACGCGAACTCCTCGCTCGGCTACGGCACGCGCCGTCTCCTCCGGTTGGCGAGGAACCGTCGCGTTGTTGAGCGCTGGGTCGCTTTCCAGCCGCACGTGCCCGGGTCCACCGCTGGCCAGCCCCGTGCCGGAGGTCACCACCAGCAGCGTGCCCGGAGCGAGCACGGAGCCAAGCGCCTGAACCGCCCTGCGCTCATCTTCGCCGTTCTGCGCAAACTTCGACATATCGTCATGGTTGAACGCCAGGTTGACCACAACGTCCATGCCCGTCGCTCCGCTGCGCAGGCTGTCGAGATCCTGCAGAGTGCCGCGATGCACCTCCGCACCGGCAGCCTCCAACTGCTCCGCGCCGGCATCGCTGCGGGCCAGACCGCGCACCTGATGTCCTGCCTGGATCAACTCCTTCACCAGCTCCGTCCCAATAAATCCTGTGGCTCCCGTTACAAAAATGCGCATAAACCTTTTCTCCCCAGCAAAACACACTGCATGTTAGTTGATGTTGTATGTCCAGGTAAGTGGAGACAATCTCCGTTTATAAGATAAAGGGAGATTGTCTCCGGTTGCACAACTTTCTGCGAAACTTAGGTATGCCGAACAAGCCAACCTCGCTCCCGGCAAGGCGTAAACCGCGCGTCGATGCGCAGCGAAATCGCGCGCGCCTGCTGGAGGTTGCGCGCGAAGCGTTCACCCGCAATGGGCCGGACGCGACGCTGGACGACATCGCCCGTCGCGCGGAGGTGGGCCCCGGAACCCTGTACCGCCACTTCGCCACGCGCGACGCGCTGATTGAAGCCGTGTATCGCAGCGAGGTGGAGAAGCTCACCGCAGCCGGGCAGCGCTGCACCGCTACCTTGCGGCCGGTGGAGGCGCTGCGAACCTGGATGCTGGTCTTTATCGATTACGTGGCAAACAAGCTGCTGATCCTCCCGGCCATGGACACAGTACCCGGAGGATCAAAGCGAATGATCGAAGGCACGCACGGCCGGATTCATGGCACCTTCCGTGGCTTGGTCAAACAGGCGGTTGCGAGCGGCGACCTTCGTGCGAGTACGGATCCGGACGACCTTGTTCGCGCTCTCATCGGCGTCTTCCACACCACGTCGCTGCCGGGCTGGGAGTCCAGCGCGCGCCGGATCGTCGACATTCTGATTGATGGTTCGCGCCCAAGAGATTCTTCCTGCTAAACCTTGGCTGTCCTGCGTGGAGAGATACATGGTAGCTGCAAGTTATAAGGACGCATTTTCCACGAAATATCCAAGGAAATATAGCTGTTTTACCGCGACTGCCGCTAAACTCTAACAACAGTGGCCCAGGGGAATCAAGCAGTCAGGAAAGTATGTCTGGTCAGATCGACGCCAGATCAGTCGGCCCAGCAGCGAAACGTTCGGTGCAGACTGTACTACAGAGCAAAGGAGCATGGAACAAGCCAAGGCGCCATGCAACCGAGCGATCGAAAAGGTCAAACGCAATAAAAGGAAGATAATTCAGTATTTTTAGGGAGTGAACGAGTGGCGACAAAGAAGATAGCAGCAGCGAAGAAGACGGTGGCGACGAAGTCCGCACCCACTAAGACCTCAGCCGGCACCAAAGCATCCGCTCCCAAGATGACCAAGACGCAGGTGATCCGGCATATGGCCGAGCAGATGGAAGTTGCGCCGAAACAGATGACCGCCTTCTTCAACCTGCTGATCGAGACTGCGACGAATCAGACACGGAAGGCCGGAGAATTTACGGTGCCCGGCCTTGGCAAGCTTGTGAAGGCGCAGCGTGCGGCTCGCATCGGTCGCAACCCGGCCACCGGGGAGTCGATCAAGATCGCCGCCAAGACGACCGTAAAATTCCGCGTCTCAAAAGCCATGAAGGACGCCGTCGTCCCACCCAAGAAGTAGGCGTTTGACCGAAGCAGGCGCCGGACCCAATCCCGGCGCCTCCTTGTTAGGCAGGCTTCCATTCTTGAATATCGCTGGTATGGCCGCAGCGCTTTCGTATGCATCGAGCAAGACAGTCAATGCGCCGAATCGGCTGGATGGAACGTGTAGCCTTCTGAAGCCAAGTAGCCGTCCGGCTTCGGAGGCAGCGCATGATTCTTATCGAGCTTCGGCGTTGTCCTCTCCACCTTCTGCACATCGCACAGATACTTCGCTTGCAGCAAATCGCTCTCTGCGATCACCGGGGAAGCGTCCAGGGCCGACGCGTTCGATCCAGGCAACGTCAGCATCATGGGCTCGGCTCTTAGCCGGTCTCCCTCGCGAGCAAAGCCCCAGTCGATCGTCGCAAGAGGTGTGGTCTCGTCGCCCTTGTAGATAAGTTTCGTCGTGGCGTGCCAAAAAAGGTCTGGCGGCATGGTCGAAAGAACCCGGCTGGGAATGTCGCGGAAGACGTAATCGAAACCCAGGTAAGAGTGCCAGCTGGCTTCAGTGCTTCGCGGCCGGTAATAGGGAGGCGAGTCTTCCTTTGGATCGTCGCAGGGATCGACGAAGCCGCCGGACCAGCCTCCAGACTCGGTCTTTGCGGAGGCGCTGGTGCAGCCCGCACGTGTGCCCTCTCCATTGGTGTAGACCCGCTGCTCCCAGCGAAAGTCAGAAAGGTCGACTGGGGACGCCGCGTTCGGGCTGGTGATGGAGGCGCCGATGAAGGTACACAACCCGGAAGCCAGCTCCGGCCTGGCGGGTTTGACCGCCCGTGAAGATTTCCTCGCCTTGGCCGTCTCCGGAGCATCCGGGTACGTCACATCGTTATAGATCAGCTTGGCAATCTTCACCACAGGCCCTTGCGGCGCGGCGTTCAGGACCGGGATCAGCGCCTGTGCGCCTCCTCCGCCCTGCGAGTAGCCGATCAGCCCGGTCGCGGTCAGCTTCTGCGTTGCGTCCGCTGCTGTGACGACGCCAAGCAAACTCAGGATGCTGGTTGGCTCAAGAGCCGTAGCCTTCGCTGAAGGCGATTGATAGCTGGCTTCTAGCAGCTTAGGCTCCGATGTTCCAAGCGCAACCTGAGGCAAGATTCGAATCTCCATCAGGTTGTTACTTTGCATATTGCCGCCGACGATCTTAAAGCGAAGAAAGGCTGTGCCGGCAACGCGCACCGTCCAGGGCCCCTCGCTCGCCGGCTCTGGCGGCAGTTGCTGGCCTTGCCCGGCGAACAACGTTTGTTCGCCAAGCTCCTTGGTCGTGTAGGAGGTCAGCAGGATCGTGCTTTGCTTCTTCGCATCCAGAAGCAGCAATCCAGGCGCTCCCATCTTTGCCATCACGACCTCCAAAGGAGGCGCGGGCACCGCAATCTTCGGCAAAGCCATGACTGAAATATTCACGTTGTAATGCTCTTTGATATAGAGCTGCACGAATTTACGCGGATCTCCGGTCACCTCCCGATACGTGCTCTGAATCTGATCCATCATGTTGCCTTGCAGCCTGGACTTGTACTCAGGGATGAGCTGGTCAATCATCTCCTGGTACGGCTTCGGCATGCTGCCGTAAGGAATTCCAGCCTGGATCGCCCAGTTGGTCGCCTGTAAATCCTGCGGTCGTTTCCCGGCGAAGTTGCCGCGCCAGAGCAGGGTGGCAACGACTTCGGCCTGAGTGCCCTTCACCGGGGCCAGCTTGTAGGCGGTTCCAGACCCCGGGCGATGAACACTGTACTGCGTGCAGAACGCAGTCACAGGAACCGTATAGTCTCCCGGAGCGAGCGGAGTCTGTACAGTCTGCGCGGTCAGGTTAAGCGGCTTTCCATGAAATGGACCGCCGGGAAGCTGAGCATTCTCGACAAAAGGAAGAGCGTCGCTTGCATTGAGAGCTAAAGGTAATGTGTTTCCCAGCTTCTGCTTCAAAGTGTATTCAAGAACAAACTGCATCAGCTCTGCGGGAGACGAAGGAAGATGGAACTGCTGGAGGATCCTTGAAGAGGCGAAGCCCAGCTGAGCATGCATTCCAGGGTTCGCCGGACCTCCCACGGAGGAGGTGGGCGCAAGCAGCAGATTGGCCTGCGACGGCAAGGGCCGCAGGCCACAATACGCACCTGCAGGAAGAAGCAAGCTGCAAAGAAGAGCCAGAAAGAACGAACGGCACGTGTGTCTGGGCATCGATCTGGGCATCGATCTAGTCATCGATCTGGGCATGGAAGAACTCCTGAGGAAGTGAGCCTGGTTTGTTTCTCCAAAATCCCTGAGCTCGCAGATTTTGAAGGCAGAGGGGCGTTGAGCTTCGGTTTACGGCTTGGCGAGTAGTCCGCGTCCGCTTTGGCTGGCCTGTTCAGAAGCGG
>CAXTQE010000049.1:0-24406 GCA_964246225.1 uncultured Acidobacteriaceae bacterium
CGCCACCTCCATGTACGCCACCGAGCACATTCCCGCGATCGCCGTAAACACAATGACAAAACCGGCAATGATCTCCTGCCCATGCCTCGCGCTCACCGACGGAAACACCAGGTGCATGATGTCCCCCCCGCCGATCAGCTGATAGCTCGTAATCGCCGTGTACGTAAACAACACGGCAATCACCCCCAGCACCCGCGCCGCCTGGTTGTACCGCGCCTCCAGCAGATCCGGGATCGTAAACTGGGCAAACTTCCTCGCCCGCGGCGCCACAAAGTAGATCAGCACCAGCCCCGCCCATCCGCCGGCCGACTGCCACAGCGCCGCAAACCCATGCCGGTACGCGTTCTCTGCCCCCGCCAGCAGCGATCCCGAGCCGATCCAGGAGCTTAGCAGCGTAAAGATCAGCACAAACGCCGGCAGCGACCGTCCCGCCACCAGGTAATCGGCCCGCGTCTTCACGCTGCCAACCCGCGCCAGCGAAACACCCAGCAGCACAACAACGATGATGCCCAGCACGACAGCGTAAAGGTTCATAGGCGGTGGGCACAGTGTACTTGACCGTCACACTGCACCCCACCTGCCGCATCCGCTACCGAGTCTTCTCCAGCTGCCGGCTCAGCAGCTTCGCCACCGCCGCCGGATCTTCTCGGTGAGGAAAGTGACCCACGCCCTTCACCAACGCCCGTTCATACTTACCAGAAAAGAAGCTCCCCTGGTCGTCCGAGCACTCCGGCAGATCGCACGCATCCGCCCCACCCTGTACATAGATCGTAGGCACGGTGATCTTCGGCTTCGGCTTGGTATTGAGCTTCGATTGCAGGAACGCGTACGCTCGCAAAGACAACGCCCCACCCCAGCGCGTGCGGTAGTAGTGGATCACCGTATCCGCAAACTGAGGATTCTTCCACGCCTCTGCCGCCTCGCTGAACTCCGATCGCGAAAACGACCACTCCGGCGACCATCTCCGCCAGAGCTCCTTGCAGAATTCCTCCGCGTTCTCGTGCATCACCTTGTCGCCCGGCTCCAGCTGGAAGTACCACTGGTACCAGTGCGCGTGGACCTGCGCCGGAGGGTAGTCCTTCCCGCCCCACATCACGTACGGGCTGGCTAGCGTCATCAGGCTCTTGATCCGCTCCGGAGCGAAGATACTCGCCGCATACGCCGCGCTCGCGCCCCAGTCATGCCCCACCAGGTGAAACCGTGTCAGACCCAGCGCGTCGGCCAACGCCAGCACATCATGCCCAAGCGCGGCCGTTTGCCCACCCACCAGCTCTTCCTGTTTTACGGTCGTCGGCCCAAACCCGCGTAGATACGGAATAATCAGGCGGTACCGCTTGCGGTCGAGCCGCTCCACAACCTCGCGCCAAGCCGCCGGAGCATCCGGAAATCCATGCAGCAGCAGCACCGGCACCCCACCCGGATCGCCCGCCTCAAAATAGCCAATCCGCAGATCGGCCGTGTCTATCAACTTTGCCGTAGGTCCACTCATACCGCCGTCAGATGCACTCCGGCCATTCCACGCTGCCGGCAAACACCCTGCTGCGGGCACTCCTCGTACTCCACAAAGCCTTACGGAGCCACCTTGCCGATGGAGCATCCGGTCCAGCCGAAACCCCGCCCTTGTTAGTAGGGCCGCTGGTACATGCGCGAGAGGCGATCGTGCCAGCCGAGCCGGTCCTCATCGAGCAAGGCCCACAACAGGCCCATGCCGAGTGGCGCCATCGCAAGCAGCTGCGTAAGGACGCGTTTGCGGAGGGCGGCGCGGGTAGGGTTTTCGTCGGCAAAGGTGCAAAAGCCGATCCGGGCATAGCGCATGCCGGGAGTCTGGTCGCCAAAGGAGAAGAACAGCAGTCCGTAAACGATATGCAGCACAAGTGCGGCAGCAGCCAGGGCGGCAAGGCCGGGCCAGCCTCCCGGCACCTGGCCGGCGACCCTGGCAAACACGCCCGCGAAAAGCACAACCGCGGCGAGCACCAGACCGGCGTCGAACAGGGAAGACATGGCGCGCAGCGCGAACGACGCAGCCTGCGGCCGAAGCAGGGAAGGCAGCAGAGGCGTTTCGGGCGTCGGATCGAGGTCGGCCACTTCGTGGGCATCCAGATGGATGGAGGTCCACTCGGGCGTAGTGGAAGGCAGCGCGGGAGAGGTCGAAATCTGCCCGGCTTCGACCTCAAAGATGCGCAGCTGCCGACCCGACGGGGCAGAGTCCTCGCGCAAAGGACCTTCCGCGAGCCGCGGACGAGCCTTGCATGGAGCGACGAGCTGCCGGGGGAACTCGAGCAGGTTGGCGGGAAGCGGGATGGGAGGTTCGGCCTCGCGTTGCAGGTAGGCCTTGTAGTCCTCGAACACGGGCGACTGGCGGAAGGCAATCTCTTCATCCAAGGCGCGGAACTCTTCGGTGTCGAGAGGAGCGCCAGAGGGTTGGGCAGGAGGAAGCGGCGCGGGCGCGAGCTCCTCGTAGAGGCGAACGGTCAGGGGAGCGGCCGCCGGCGGAGTGGAGACAGGCGCGGCAAGCTGGTCGGATCGCACTCGCGCGGTCTGGGAGGTGAACTCCTGGCGTGCATTCCAAAGCTCAAGCTCCCCAAGCAGCTGCTGCTGGGCGGCGACCACGGCCTCCGCATTGCGCATCGCAACCTCAGCCGCGGCGGCAGCCTCTTCCATAGCGCGCTTGGCGTGATCCGCAAGGAAGGCGCGATAGCTGGGAGTCTGGGCGTAACGCTCGGCAACCGCGGCGGCGATGGAGCTGCGCTTGGAGGAGCCCGCGGCGCGGCTGCCGATGGTGTCCGCGGCATCCTTGCCGCGGCGCTCGCGGTGCGCGGCGAGGCGGGCGGCGGCCTGCTGGCGAAGTTCAGACGCCGGTTCGGCCCCGGTCAGGAGGAGGTTCGCCCCGTCGCCGGGAAGGAAATCGAGTTGCGCTGCGCCTGTCATAGCTGCCTCAGTACTGTTCGTGTGCCGCTGTCCGAAGCTGACTTCCGCCACGGGGAAAGAAATCGTTTAGCCTTGGAAGGTGCCGTACGCCCGCAGCTCCGAGCTCTCCAGACCCCCCGCGGGCCGCGAGCCTGGACAGTGTGTCCGACAGCCACGCCGGGCCTTGGCTCGAAGGTTCTCCCTTGGCTTCCTTATAACTATCATGCTCGCCGGGGGCAGTCATCCGCATCTTCAGGCGCAGCAGATGACCACTCAGGCACCTCCTCCCAACACCGCGCTTCCGGACGACCCCGCGCAGGAGGTCTACCCGGTGGCGGTGCCGTTCGCATCGGATGCTGCCACGGAGACAGTAACGATCGAAAGCGACGACCCGCAAACCTACCAGGACGGCATCTACACGCTCGACCGTAATGTGGTCATCGTCTGGGGAACCCGGCGCGCCCAGGCCGATCACATCATGTATGACTCGAACACTGGAGAGGCCACCGCGACGGGGCACGTGCAGCTGACCGACAGCAGCCACAACGACGAGCGCATGCAGGCCTCGCACGGAACATTCAACCTCAAGACGCAGACTGGGCGCTTCTTCGATGTGACCGGTTCTGTCGGGATCAAGGTGGCGAAGTCGACCCTGCATCCGGTGTACAGCAACGGCAATCCTTTTCTATTTACAGGGCGAATGGTGGTCAAGACTGGGCCGCGCGACTACGAGATCTACGACGGCACTGTGACCTCCTGCCAGCTGCCGAAGCCCGACTGGCAGCTCTCCGGGGCGCACTTCTCCATCGACGAGGACAAGGCGCGAGGGCGCAACTCGACCTTTCGCCTGCTCAACGTGCCGGTGCTGTTTCTGCCCTACGTGACGCACCCGGCGGATGGGGAGGAGCGGCAGTCCGGGCTGCTGATCCCAACCTTCGGCGAGTCGAGCACCAAAGGAATCGTTATCGGCGAGCAGGTCTACCTGGTGCTGAACCGCTCGGCCGATTTAATCGTCGGCTCGGAATACTACTCGAGCATCGGTTTTGCCGAGAACGCGACGTTCCACTTTCGCGGGCCGGAGACCGACTTTGCCACCGCGCATTACTCGCAAGTGCTGGATCGCCGCGCGCCAGAGGAAAACCAGGGAGGCGAGGAGTTTCTGCTGGCGGGACGCTACAACCTCTCCGAACGCACGCGGCTCGCCACCAACATCGATTACCTGTCCAGCTATACCTACCGGGAAGCCTTCTCGGACAGCTTCAACCTGGCGGTCACGTCCGATATCGTGTCGCTCGCGTACGCCTCGCACGCGAGCGACGGGGTGGAGCTGGGACTGCTCGCCGACCGCTACCAGGGAATCAAAAACATCGCGCAGGGCACCACGCCGCAGCAGCAGGTGCGCATCTTCCACGCGCCGACGCTCTCCTTTTTCAGCACGGACCACGAGCTTGGAAGCACCGGACTGCAGCTGGAGCTCGATTCAACAGCCTCGGGGCTGAAGCGGTCGCAGCCGGGGCTCGTGACCGGAGGCATCGTCGAGCGCTTCGACCTGCACCCGCAGGCCAGCTACCCGATCGCGCTGGCACAGTGGCACTTTCTTCCGGCCATCGCCGGACGCGAGACGATCTACAGCCGCTCGCGCAAACTGGGGGCGCTGGGACAGACGGGGGGCGAGAGCGAGACCGATCTAAACCGGCTCGACTTTGAGTTCAGCTTCGGCATTCGTCCTCCGGTGCTTGAGCGAACGTTCCAGCCACATCATCTGCAGCGGCTGCTGGGGACGGAGTTCCGGCACACCATCGAACCGGAAATTACCTATCGCCTGGTGGACGGCGTCGATAACTTCGCGCATACGCTGCGCTTCGATGCGACGGACGTGGTCTCAAACACGAACGAAGTGGAGTACGGGGTCACGCAACGGATCTACCGGCGCGGGTCGAACTCGAGCAGAGCCAACGGGAAACCGTGCCAGACCGAGGTGGTCGAGCGCGAGCCCGGCTTTGGTGCGGACGACGAAGACAATGGCGACTTACCCATCGCGGTGACGCCCTCAACCGTAGGCGGCTGCGCCAACGAGGAGTTCATCTCCTGGCGGCTGACGCAAAAGTACTTCTTCGACGAGACCTTTGGCGGCGCAGTGGTCAATGGGCGGAGAAATATCTTCACAACCACGCTCGATCTCTCCGGGGTGGCCTTTCTGACCGAGCCGCGTGCCATCTCTCCGCTCATCTCGCGTCTGCGCGTGCGCAGCTCGGCCCACACAGACTTTGAGTGGGACTTCGACTACGACACCGGAGCCAGCAAATTCACGGGCAACAACGTCTACCTGGACGTGCACCAGGGCAACGCCTTCACGGCCGTGAGCTACGCGCGGTTGGACGCTCCGGGCCGCTTCTTCACGCAAAGTCCGACTCCGACCGCGACCGGGGGGACTACTGGTATCACCTCATCGATCTCAGACTTCAACCAGCTACGGCTGCTGCTGGGTTCAGGCAGTCCGACCAAAGCCGGACTGTCGCTGGCCGGCAACATCGGTCTCGATCTAAAGCACTTCTACGGGGCAAGCACACAAAGCACCACCGCCGCGGGCGGAGCAACCCCGACCCCGACCGTGTACCCGGCGCTGCTGCAATATGCCTCGCTCCAGGGCGCGTACAACTGGAACTGCTGCGGGCTTACCGTCGAGTACCGCAAGTTCGAGCTCGGTTCCGTGCGCAACGAAGGCACCTACCGGTTCAACTTCACACTGGCCAACATCGGAGCCGCCGGCAATCTGCGCCGGGCGGAGCGGCTGTTTTAGCGCAACGGCTTTGGCGGTCCAGCGCATTCCCTGGCCAAAGACCAGTGCCATAATATAGAGGTGCATTTCTTTCCCCAGGCTTTCTGTTCGCTTCTGCTGGCTGCCTCCTTTGGCTGCCACGCCCAGGTCCCGGCTGCAACCGGAACGGCTACTTCCGGCGAGGCGCTCTCGCCTGACCTCGCGCGCCGCGTCGAAGTCCTGATCCGCAAGCGCACCAGCATGCCGCCCAACGTCATCATGCACATCGGCAGCCGCACCCACTCCGACATTCCCGGCTACGACCAGATCCTGGTTACCTTCACCCAGGATGGCAAAACCTCAAGCCCCGCGTTCTTTCTCCTCTCGAAGGACGGTAAAACCGTGGCGCAGTTCAGCAAGTTCGACATCGGCCAGGACCCAAAGACGGTCGTCTCGGGCGCGGGACGCCCAGCGCGCGGCGGTCCGGAGAGTGCTCCGGTGGAGATCGTCGGCTTCGACGACCTGGAGTGCCCCTTTTGCACGAAGATGCATGCAGAGCTCTTTCCGGCGCTGACCGAGCGCTATGGGGAGAAGGTGCGGATCGTATACCGCGACTTCCCGCTATCGATTCATCCCTGGGCGATGCGCGCCGCGGTGGACGTGAACTGCGTTGGCGCCCAGAGCGGCAAGGCCTACTGGGAGATGGTCGATTCCATCCACGCCCATGCGACGGACTACGGCGGCGCGGAAAAGAGCCTCGAAAAGGCTAATACTTCGCTTGACCAGCTGGCGGTCGAAGAAGCAAAGAAGGATCACCTGAAGGTGGATACGGTCGAGGCCTGTGTCAAGAAGCAGGACGAGAGCGCCATCCGAGCCTCACTGAAGGTTGGAGAGGATTTAGGCATCGAGGCGACGCCGGTGCTGTTCATCAACGGCGAAAAGTTTGAGGGTGCCTACCCTCTTGAAGACGTGTTCCGGATGGTAGACAGCGCGATGGTGGCCGCCGGACAGACGCCCCCGCCGCCGTATGTTCCTCCGGCTACTGCCTCTTCCGCTTCAGGAAAGTAATTATGGCCGACGAGACACGCGAGATCGCCCGGCGTGAGGAGCGGCGGCAGGCCCTCAAACGTGAACGCCGCAGCCAGCTTCGTGGGCTCTTATGGATTGCCGCGGCGGTGCTGGTCTTTCTGCTCTTGCGCGCGCAGCCTTTGCAGCTGTTCCATCCCGGCTGGTGGCGGCTTTAAAGCCTCACGATGAAGCCGCTCATCGTGATCTTCGGGGCTACAGCCTCGGGCAAGACCGCGTTGTCGCTGGCTTTGGCGCAGCGCTTCGGCGGCGAGATCCTGTCCTGCGATTCGGTGGCGGTCTATCGCGGCATGGAACTCGGCACGGCCAAGCCAACGCTGGCAGAGCGTGCGCTGGCTCCCCATCATCTGCTGGATCTCTACGACCCGGACGAGGTGTGCACCGCGGGAGACTGGGCGCGGCAGGCCCGGCAGGTGCTCGACAAACTTGCGGCGCGGAACACCTTGCCGATCCTCAGCGGAGGCACCGGACTTTACCTGCGGGCGCTGCTCGATGGCCTGTTTGCCGGGGCGGCTCGCGACGAGCCCTTGCGGACCCTCCTGCGGAGCCGTGCAGAACACCGCGGAGTGGCGCATCTGCATCGCACGCTGGCCCGGCTGGATGCAAAGGCGGCCGCGCTGATCCATGCAAATGATGTGCCAAAGGTGATTCGCGCGATCGAGGTCTCGCTGGCCGCGCGGGCGCCCATGACCGAGCAATGGGCCGCCGGACGCGCTGGTCTCACGGGCTATCGGGTGCTGCGGCTGGGGCTTGACCCTGATCGAACGCAGCTGGCGGCACGCATCGACGCACGGGCTCGGGCAATGTTCGAGGCCGGCCTGGTGGCAGAGACGCGAGGCTTGATCGAGAGCTTTGGGGCAGAGTGCCGAGCGTTCGGTGCGCTCGGCTACGCACAGGCAGCGGCGGTGCTGCGGGGCGAGCTTTCGGAGCCGGAGGCCATCACCGCCGCACAAGCGGGGCATCGCCGCTATGCCAAACGGCAGCGGACGTGGTTTCGGAGGGAGGCCGAGCTGCACGATGTTTTTTTGCTAAAGGGAATGGGGGATGCAGCCGATATACAAAGAGAGGCGGAACGTTTCGTCGAGCGGCACCTGGCGGAGTCTCGCCCGGAAAAGGACTAGAATTTTGGCTATGGCAACCGTCACCCTTCCCGATCTTCACTCCGAGGCTTCGCACCCATCTGCCCGCCCCCAGCTCGCGCACCTCACCGCGCAGCTCGATGAGCTGAAGCGCGCCGGAACCTACTTCCGGCTACGGGAGTTAGAGGACGCGCAGGCGCCGGTGTGCACCTACGATGGGCGCAGGGTGATCAACCTGGCCAGCAACAACTACCTGGGCCTGTGCAATCACCCCAAGCTGGCCGAGGCCGCGGTCCAGGCAATTCGCGAGCACGGCGTAGGGTCCGGCGCGGTGCGAACCATCGCCGGCACCATGCGCATTCACATGGAGCTGGAGGAGAAGATCGCCCGCTTCAAAAATGTGGAAGCCTGTGTGGTCTTCCAGTCGGGCTTCACGGCAAATGCGGGGACTGTTGGCTCGATCCTGGGCAAGGAGGACTTTATCCTCTCGGACGAGCTGAACCATGCGTCGATCATCGACGGAGCACGGCTCTCGCGGGCGAAGATCAAGGTCTTCCGGCACAAGGACGTGTCGCACTGCGAGGAGCTGCTGCAGGAGATCGAGCACGAGCCGGGCCGCAAGCTAATCATCACCGATGGTGTCTTTTCCATGGACGGCGACATCGGCCCGGTGGATCAGTTGGCCGCCCTGGCGGAGAAGTATGGAGCCATCATGATGGTGGACGACGCGCATGCCTCGGGTGTCCTGGGGCGCAATGGGCGAGGCTCGGTCGATCACTTCGGCGTGCATGGCAAGGTGGATGTGCAGGTTGGAACGTTGTCGAAGGCGATCGGCGCGCTGGGAGGATATGTGTGCGGCTCGCGCGACCTGATCGATTACCTTTACCATCGGGCGCGGCCGTTCTTGTTTTCGACCTCGCATCCTCCCTCGGTGGCCGCAACCTGCATCGCGGCGTTCGACATTCTGGAGAACGAGCCGGAGCGCATCGAGCGCCTGTGGGACAACACCCGCTACTTCAAACAGCAGCTGGAGCATGCCGGCTTCGACATCGGCGGGCGCTCCACGCCGGCCAGCGAGACGCCCATCATCCCGATCCTGATCGGCGACGGCCGCAAAACCATGGAATTCTCTCGCGCTCTGTTTGCGGAGGGTCTGATGGCGACCGGGATCGCCTTCCCCACCGTCCCCGAGGGCAAGGCGCGGGTGCGGACCATCATGACGAGCGAGCACACACGCGGGCAGCTGGATCAGGCACTCGATATCCTGACCGGAACAGCGAAGAAAATGAGCGTGCTTTGAGCGCACTTCCAGGCGTGGACCTTGCATCCCGTGTCAGCCGTAAGTGACTCCACCGTGTCACGGTACACTCGAAGTCGCATGAACTTTCCCCGTTATCCCAGGGTGCCCAGCTTTCGCATGGGGGGGCCGCAACGTCTCGCCGGGCTTCTGTTGCTGCTGTTCCTCGGGGAGTGCCTCTGGGTCATCAGCCATCAAAGCATCACCGGCACCGACTATCGCTATGCGCGCTGCGGACGCGAGATGTGGGAACGACCCTCGCCTCTTGCCGGCTACTTCACCACCTGCGGCAACCTCAACGGAGACGGCGTTCTCGCCTACCGCATCGCCGGTTTCCCGCTGACCGCGCAGCGCCTGCTGCTATTAAGCATCGATAAATTTCGCAAGCCCGCCGATCGGCTTTACGCCCAAGGGACCCTCAACGGCTCCACCTGGGAGGCGCGCCATGAGGTCTCTTATGTCAAGTACCTCATGCACCTACCGTTCGTACTGTTCGCCATGTGGCTGGGCGGCGGACTCTGGTGGGTCGCGCGCCGCTTGTTCGGCAATGAGGGCGGCTTCTTCTCCCTTGCCCTCTATATCTTCTCTCCGCAGGTGATTCATTCCGCGGTCGTCCCCAACAACGAGGTCCTCGCCATGTGGGGTCTCTACGGCATTGTGTATACGGCCATCGGCGTCGCCCATGCAATGCAGGGCCCCAGCCGCAAGTGGAAGCCACGCATCATTCTGCTGAGCATCGCGCTGGGTCTGACCGCGGCCGCACACCTGCTCGCCGCCATGCTGGGGTTTGTCGTCTCGCTGGGCTTCATGCTCTACCTGGCCGAGCGCCGGCGCAGCGCGGTCCTTCTGGTCGTCACCTACGCGGTCTTCGGCGGGCTGATCCTCGATTTCGCCTGCTTTAGCTTCCGGCCTGCGGCCTTCACGTACGTGGCCACCGGGGGCGCCGCGCGCTTCTGGTTCTCGCTCGATGGGGTCAAGGCATTCGTGGCCGATCAAACTACCTGGCCGATCCTGCTTGCTTCAGCTGTGGCCCTACTGCTTTTTTTTGCGTTCCGCCGCAGCCGTTATTTCGGCAACATCGCCCCGCTCCTGACCGTGCTGCTCACGTGCTTTCTGGTCAGCACGCAAATCTTCTCCTCCCCTGTGATCTGGGCCTTGCCGTTTTTGTTTACGTTCATCGGTGGAGTCTTTGCGGATGTGTTTGAGACGAGGTATCGCAAGCTGTTTCTCGCCACCGCGTCGCTGCTGCTGTTATCGGAAGCGATTGTCTGCATAGCCGTCTTGCCTTTGCTCGTGCGCGGATAAGCGCGCTCGCACTTTGGTACCGTCCGTCCCAAAATGGCAAACAGCTCAAAAGAAACTGCTTGTCCCTGGTCCGGAAGGTGATCGCACCAAAGTGGGTGCGGGATGACCCAAACGTTCTCATGCTTTCGGCATCTATGTCCGATATAAAAGAGAAGAGAGCAGGTCGGGAACAATGATGAGTAGGAACTCGCGCAAGATTGCAGTACTGTCAGTTTTAAGCCTGGTGTTGGTTGCAAGCGGCTGTCATCCAAAGCGCAGGACGCGGTCCGCACCGAAGTCGGATCAGTACGCCGACAAACTCAAGCCCATTGTTGAATCGAAGCATCTGCAGGTCCTGCACTGGCCGAACTTCTCGGACTACGAGCCGCTGGTACAGACCTTTTACAATGACCGGAACTACGAGGTCGCCTGGGTCGACGGCAACAAACCCACCGCGCAGGCAACGGCCTTCATCCAGGCCTTTCGTGACGCGGACAAGAAGGGGCTCAATCCGGAGGATTACAACGCCTCCCGCTGGGCGGACCTGACACAGAAGCTCGCAGGCAAAAACGATGACGACGTGGCGACCTTCGACGCGGCCATGACGGTAAGTGTAATGCGCTACATCTCCGACCTGCGTCTCGGCCGGGTCAACCCGACCCACTTCAACTTCGATATCCACACCGTGGATAAGAAGTACGACCTGCCCGAGTTTGTCTCCGACAATGCCGTAGACGCCGACGATGTCCCCAAGCTCATCCACTCGGTTGAGCCCGACTCCGATCAATACAGCAAAACCGAAGACGCACTGGTGCATTACCTGGATCTAGCCAAGCAGCAGGCCGCCTCTCCGCAACTTGCGGAGCCGTTACCGACTGTCGTTAAGTCCATTGCCCCCGGAGGCAGCTATCCCGCCGCCGGCGCACTTGAGGCACGTCTGCAGCTTGAAGGCGATCTCCCCGGACAGACGGACTCCCCTGAGACCACCACGCAGTCCTCCGGTAACGCTGGCTCGTCATCCGCTCCGACCAGCAGCCCCGCCCCAAGAAGACAATTGGGCCGAGAACTTGGCAAAGTCGCCAGCCAGGTACGCGCCCGCACCCACACAGCCTCAAACTCCCCAGCGCCGACTCCTGCAAGCACTACTCTTGACACCGCTCCCAAACCGGTCCATGCAGGGTCAACCGCTTACACCGCCTCGCTCTCTACCGGCGTGAAGTCTTTCCAAAGCCGCCACGGCCTCACCCCTGACGGCAAGCTCACGCCACAAACCGTTGAGGCCCTCAACGTCCCACTCAGCCAGCGCGTACAGCAACTAGACGATTCGCTCGAGCGTTGGCGCTGGCTTCCCAATGAGTACGTCAATGCGCCGTTGGTCGTAAACCTGCCGGAGTTCGTCCTGCGCGGCTATAAACCCGACCACACGCTGGACTTCACCATGAAGGTCGTCGTGGGCAAGATGGTGGGCGACCATAATACGCCCGTCTTTACCCACATGATGAAGTACCTGATCTTCCGGCCTTTCTGGAATGTTCCCGTCAGCATCATCAAGAAGGAGCTGGCGTCCCACATCGAAAAGTCGGGAGTCGGCTACCTGGCCTCGAAGAACTTTGAAACCGTCGATAGCAGCGGCAAGGAGGTCCACGCCACAGCCGCCGAGGTGGAGCGTGGAGGTGTGAATGTGCGTGAGAAGCCCGGCCCGAAGAACTCGCTTGGGCTGGTTAAATTCATGTTCCCCAACGACTACGACATCTATCTTCACTCGACCCCGCAACCTGAACTCTTCGACCGCAGCCGCCGCGACTTCTCCCACGGCTGTGTGCGCGTGCAGCATCCGGACGACCTTGCTGTCTGGGTCTTGAACCGCGGCGAAGTCACCGACGGAACGGATGGAGCCTGGGATCTTCAGAAAGTCCAGGACGCCATGAACAGCGGCCCCGACAATCACACCGTAAGCCTCAAGCAACCGATCCCGATCGTCATCTTCTATCTCACTGCCCACGTCGGCGACGACGGCCGCGTGGATTTCTTCGACGACATCTACGGCTATGACAAGCAACTCAATGATGTGCTCGCCAAGGGAATGCCCTATCCAGCCACCCAGCAGAAGGTTGACCCGCATGCCATCGGAACGCCGGGAGACACCACCTAACTCAACCTGTCATCCGGCCCCGCTACAATCGTGCGATGATCGTTGCCCCCGAACACGGGCTGCCGCCAGAACAGAACACTATCTTTCGGCGGCTGCTCACGAGGTGGTATCGCGAGCACGCCAGGCGACTGCCGTGGCGCGAAGGTCGAGATCCCTACCACACCTGGGTCTCCGAGGTTATGCTGCAACAGACCCGGGTGGCTGCCGTCCTCGACCATTACGCGCGGTTCCTGCGTCTGTTTCCGACCGTTGTCGCCTTGGCGCTCGCGCCTGAGCACGACGTGCTGGCCGCCTGGTCTGGCCTCGGCTATTATCGGCGGGCGCGCATGCTGCATAAAGCGGCGCAGTTCCTCATGAAAGAGCGTGGAGGCAAGCTCCCCGAGAATTCCGCAGAGCTCAAGACGCTGCCCGGCATCGGCGATTACACCTGTGCGGCCATCGCCAGCATTGCTTTTGGCGAAAGCGTGGCCGTTGTCGATGGCAACGTGGAGCGCGTGCTGCTGCGCATAACCGGCCACCCGGGCTCCGCGACCACCGCCACACGCGCGTTCGTCTGCGAGCAGGCGTCGGCGCTTATGCCTGCCAAGCGCATGACCGATGACGTCAATGCAGCCGGCGATCACAATCAGGCAATGATGGAGCTTGGGGCCACCATCTGCCTTCCTCGCGCGCCGCTTTGCCTGCAGTGCCCGGTCTTCGAGCTATGCCGTACCCGGGGAGAGCACCCCACCCAGCCTCGGGCCAAGCAGAAGAGCCGACCCGCCGCCTTTCTGCTGGTCACGCGGAAAAGAGGCACCGCCACCCAGGTATTGCTGGAGCGCCGCAGCGCCGATCTCAGCCTGATGCCTGGCATGTTTGAGCTCCCTCCGCTGCCGCTCGACGTCGTCGCCGGCCACGAGCCCATCCTCCGCCTGCGCCATGCCATCACCAACACAAACTACTACGTCGAGGTGTATGCCCAGGGAGACAGCAAGGACCGCACTCTGCGTCAAAGCATTCCCGCCGCCGCGGACGATCTCTCCTGGTACCCGTTGGTACGGCTTGGCGAACTTCCCCTCACCGGGCTTGCGCGCAAAGTCCTGCAGCGGGTCGACCTGCTCTCCGTCAGCGGCCCGGAGACACCCAGGCCTTTATATCCTCGAAAGTCACGCTCAGCGTAACTCACATGCATCTCATCTGGAAGATCACCCATGAAGGAGTAAGTATGGATCGCAGCGCAAGCGCAGTCTGGCATGGCGGTTTGAAAGATGGTAAGGGTACCCTCTCCACGCAAAGCTCCACTTTGAAAGACGCGCAGTACAGCTTCAGCACGCGTTTTGAGAATGGCGTAGGAACAAACCCAGAGGAGTTGATCGCGGCCGCGCACGCCGGCTGCTTTACGATGGCGCTGAGCGGCCAATTGTCTTCTGCCGAGCTAACGCCGGATACACTCGAGACCACCGCCGTAGTGACCATGGAGAAGACTGACGACGGCCCAACCATCACCAAAATCCACCTCGTCACGCGCGCCAGGGTACCCAATGCTGAGAAGGAGAAGTTCGACGAGCTGGCCAAGAAGGCCAAGGAAGGCTGTCCCATCTCTCGCCTGCTCAAAGCAGCAGAGATTACGCTCGATGCGCAGTTGGTTTAGTCCGGGTCCTAGAACGCGCTGAAGCCTCCGCCCAGGGGAAAGGTGTCCATGACCAAACACGTTTCCCCGACCTTTCTTGGTTTGGGTCTGATTGTACCGCTGTTCCTATCGCCTTTGCTTGCGGGCTGTCACGAAAACCGCAAGGCTGCTCACGACGAGGACAACGTCGGCATCTCGACGCCCTTTGGCGGCTTGTCGGTAAAGACCGATGAAGCTGCCATCGAGGGCAGCGTTGGCCTTTCCGTCTACCCCGGCGCGACCCTGATCAGGAAAGACAGCAACAACGGAGCCGCTGACGTCAACATGAGCTTTGGAGGGTTTCATCTCGGCGTCAAGGCCCTTACTTATCGCAGCGTCGACTCCCCCGGGCAGGTCACCGCTTTTTACCGAAAAGACATGGCTCGCTACGGTACAGTGCTGCTCTGTCAAAGCGATCATTCCGTCGGTCTGCCCAACCATACCCAGGACGGTTTGACCTGTGACAACAGCAAGAATGGCCACGTGCAGGTCGACACCGACAACGCCAAGCAGGAGCTGAAAGCGGGCTCCAAACTCCATCAGCACATCGTCTCTATCGATGCTGAAGGGTCCGGAACCAGGATCGGCCTGGTTGCACTGGATTTACCCGGGAAAGGAACAGGCGGACTTAGCAGCGGTGGCCAGTAGCGTACCGGTATGGCGTCTGGTGCCAACTTCAAGTCGCGCCCTCTACAATGAAGAGATGGATGTATTCTGCCATCGTTGCCACGCCGAGTTGCCCGGGTCGGCAACTCTCTCTTCGCGGGGCGGCGAGGAGGAAGTACTTTTCTGCCCGCACTGTGGTGCGCCTCAGCTCTACCTGCCCGATCACCTTCGCATCGAGATGCCCGGTGAGCCAGGAGCCCTCACCACTGGAAGTCTGCCTCCGCCCCGTCCCGCCGGCTTTGCTCCTGACCGAATCGATTGGCAGATTGCGCTGCGGTCCTCGGCCATCGTTGCCGCGGTGAGCGCCGGGTTGGGCGTGGCCAGCCTGCGCTTTCCCTTTCTCTCCCTCGCCTACATCGTCTGGACCATCGGCGCCGCGATTGTCGCCCTTGGGTTTTACGCCCGGCAGCGCCCGCAGGCGCACATGGATGCCGCCGTGGGTCTGCGCATTGGCAGCGTCACCGGCCTGTTGATGATTGCGTTTCTGGGCGTAGCCTTCACCGTCACCGGCCTCGTCGCGCGTTTCAGCACGCACAGCATGGCCGGCTTCGACGGGCAGCTCACGCAGCAGATGACCTCGCTCGAGCAGCAGCTCAAGGTCTCCGTCGCCCAGCAGCATCGCCCGCCGGATGCTGAGCAGAAGCTCGGTGAATTCGTCGACTTCCTCAACACTCCCGAGGCTCGCACCGGCATCATGCTTGCCGGCGTCGGACTCCAGGCCTGTTTCATCTTGCTGGTAGCCACTGGCGGAGGAGGCTTTGCCGGCATGTTGCGCAGGCCCGGCTCGTTGCGGCGCAACCTCAGCGAGCGAGAGTAGTCGATCCGAAATGAGCGTCACCGGCTGCTATCATGGCAGTCGGAAAGCATGGAGCGTATGAGCGAAGAGGCATCCCGCAAGCAAACCAACCTGCGAGTTAAAGGCCGCCTGATGTCCGCCTCCGAGATCGAGCGAACTCTCGTCCGGCTCGCGCATGAGATCGTGGAGAAGAATGAAGGAGCCCAGAATTTAGGGCTGGTCGGCATCAAGCGTCGAGGCGTTCCGCTCGCCCAGCGCCTGGCGATTCTTATCGAGACCATCGAAAAGCATCCAGTTGAAACCGGCGTGCTGGATATCAGCTTCTACCGCGACGACCTGACCACCTCCGGACCGCGCCCCATCGTGAACAAGAGCGACATCGGTTTCGACGTCAACGGTCGGGACATCGTATTGATGGACGATGTGCTCTACACCGGACGCACCATTCGCGCCGCTCTCGACGCTCTCTTCGATCATGGCCGACCCAAGAGCGTGCAGCTTCTGGTACTCATCGACCGCGGCCACCGCGAGCTGCCAATCCAAGCCACCTTTACCGGCCGCAACATTCCCACCTCCTCCCGCGAGATCATCGAGGTCAAACTGCGCGAGGTCGATGGCGACGAGCAGGTGCTGCTGGTGGAACTCACGGATTGATGGCCGCTCACCCCGGTCGGCAGAGATCGCTTATCAGCGTGGACGGACTGCCTCTTGAGGACGTAGCCTATATACTCGCCCTGGCGGATCAGCTCGAACGCATGCCGTCGGGCGAAAAAACGAAGCTGCTCACTGGCCGCCGCGTTGCTCTGCTCTTCTATGAGTCCAGCACACGGACCCGCACCTCTTTCGAGCTCGCCGCGAAGTCCCTTGGCGCCACCACCACCCTTGTCAGCGATAAATCCTCGTCCATCGAAAAAGGGGAAAGCCTCAAAGATACCGGGCTCACCCTGCGCGCGCTTGGGGCCGAATGCATCATCCTCCGCCATCCTTCAAGCGGCGCGCCCTTCGTCCTCGAACGCGCCTGCGGGTTGCCGGTGCTCAACGCCGGTGACGGGATGCATCAGCACCCGTCACAGGCGCTGCTCGACCTTCGTACCATGCTCCAGCGGCTGCACCTCACCGAGCGTCCCACGGACGCGCACCTCCTCTCCGGCATCACCATTGCCATCACCGGAGATATCCGCCACAGCCGGGTAGCGCGTTCGAATGGCATGCTGTTACCGCGGCTGGGAGCCAAAGTGCTGCTCTGCGGCCCGTCTGAACTCTTGCCAGAAGAAGCCGCCAGCCTTGGTCAAGGTGTCGAGATCGTCCGCGACTTCGAATCCGCACTCGGCCGCGCGCAGGTAGTCATGATGCTGCGCATTCAGCGCGAGCGCCTGGCCGGAGTTGAAATCGATCTAGCCTCCTACATCGACCAGTACCAACTCACCCAGGAACGCCTGGCACGCCTTACCCCGCACGCCATCGTCCTCCATCCCGGACCCATGATCCGCGGGCTCGAAATCCAGAGCGAGGTCGCCGACTCACCCGTATCCGCCATCGAGCAGCAGGTTACCAACGGCCTTGCCATCCGCGAGGCCCTGCTCGTGCGCGCCCTGGAGGTACAGCCTTGAGCCTGAAGGATTCAGCCTTGAGCTATATAGATCCAGCTTCGGGCGAGCTCCTGATTGCCGGAGGCCACGTCGTCGATCCCGCCTCCGGCCTCGACCGGCCGCGAGACATCCTCCTCCGGAACGGTCTCATCTCCGCCGTCGACCAACCCGGTGCCTTTGCCTCCATCCCCGGTCTCCAGGCCGTCGACGCCACCGGCCTCATCGTCGCGCCCGGCCTCATTGATATCCACGTCCATCTCCGCGAACCCGGCCAGACGTACAAAGAGACGATCGCCTCCGGAACCCGCGCCGCCGCCGCCGGTGGCTTCACCTCGGTCGTCGCCATGCCGAACACCCTGCCGGTCAACGACCGACTCTCCACCCTGGGCTGGATGCTTGACTCCGCCCGCAACCCGGCTGTGCGCCTCTTTGCCATGCCTGCTGCCACCCTCGGCAGCCTGGGCGCAGAGCTCACCGACTTTGAAGCCCTCGCCTCCGCCGGAGCGCGCGGCTTCACCGATGACGGCAAGCCTGTTCTCGATGCAGCGATCATGCGCGCCGCCCTCTTACGCGCCGGCAGCCTCGGCCTGCCCATCTCGCAGCACGCCGAGGACCCTCGCCTCTCAAACGGCGCCATCATGAACGCGGGCCCCACGGCCTTTCGGCTTGGCCTGCGCGGCTACCCTGCCGAAGCCGAAGCCAGCATCGTCGAACGCGACATCCAGCTCGTCCGGGACATTCTCGCCATCGAAGGCGTGCGTGCCCACCTCCACGTGCAGCATGTCTCGACCGCCCTCGCCCTCCAGGCCATTCGCCAGGCCAAGGCCGATGGCCTCTACGTCACCTGCGAGGTCGCCCCCCACCACTTCACCCTCACCGATCAGGCCATCGGTTCGTTCGACACGAATGCCAAGATGAACCCACCTCTGCGTTCGGAGGCCGACCGCCAAGCCATCCTCCAGGCCCTGGCCGACGGTACCGTTGACTGCCTCGCCACCGATCACGCTCCCCACGCCCGCTACGAAAAAGAGGTCGAGTTCGAGCGCGCCCCCAACGGCATCACGGGCCTCGAAACCGCGCTCGGCCTCGCGCTCCGTGTTCTCCACCGCGAGCATCGCATCCCACTCTCCCGCATCGTCGAATTGATGAGCTCCAATCCCGCCCGGATCGTCCACCTGCCGCGGGCCGGCACGCTCGCCCCCGGCTCCTGGGCCGACCTCACGCTCTTCGACCCCGCACACGAGTGGACCTTCAACGCCTCTGCCTCACTCTCCCGCTCGCAGAACACCCCCTTCAACGGAGCGTCGATGCTGGGTAAAGTGAAGGCTACCTTTGTCGCCGGAACAAGGATCTATCCTGCTATGCTAAGTTAGCAGGATGCGGAGGAGTCATGATCACAGCCACAATCTTTGAAGCCAAGACGAATCTTTCCGAGCTGGTCAAGAAAGCGCAGATGGGGGAAGAGGTGGTCATCACCTCCGGCCGGGAGAAGAAGCCGGTAGCCAGAATTGTGCCCACCGAGCCTGTCAAGCTTCAGCGGCTTGGCTTTTTGGAGCATCTTGGTCTGCACATTCCGGACTCGTTCCTCTTTGACCCACTTCCGGAGGAGGAGCTGCGGTTGTGGGAGGGTGAAGGCGAGTGAAAATTTTACTCGATACGAACGCAGTTCTCTGGGCCGCGTTGGAGCAGGCCAAACTCACCTTAGCTGCAAGATCTGCCATTTCAGATGAGCGGAACGAACTACTAATCTCGGCGGCCTCCGCTTGGGAAATTGCGACCAAGGTTCGTCTCGGTAAGCTCCCCGAGGCGACTAAGCTGGAGCAAAATTTCATTCAGGCAGCGCGGGCTGCAGGTTACGAACTCTTACCGATCCATGTGGATACGGCCCTCCGCTCCGGGCGCCTGCCCGGCAACCATCGCGACCCCTTTGACCGCATGATTGCCGCCCAGGCCCTGCAACTCGACATCCCGGTCATCAGCGCGGACCCCAAGCTGGACAGCTTCGGAATCCGCCGCATCTGGTAGCGGTCGACCGCCCTCGTGAACGTGGCATACGTGTTTTCCAGCCGCAAGCCGAGTAAGAGTCGAACTCAATGGCGCCGCCATTCGTCCAGTCCATACCATCGTTACAAGCCCTAAATCGAGATAGACGGAACATTCTGTACCGCTATCATCAACAAGCCCGGAGATGACCCAGAATGAAGTTCCTCCTTGTCCTTCTCGCAGCCATCGGTTCGCTTCCGTGCTGTGCCCAACAGGAGTCCATCGTAGTCGGCGGCTGGCAGATGCAGGACGTTGCCAAAGTAAGCGCACCCGCAAGCACCGTTGCCGGCCCCGGCTATGCCACGGCCGGCTGGTACAAGGCCACCGTGCCCGGAACTGTGCTCACCACGCTCGTCGACAACAAGGTGTACCCGGAGCCGCTCTATGGCGAAAATATGCGCGCCATCCCCGAGAGCCTGAACCAGACAAGTTACTGGTACCGCACCACCCTTACCATTCCCGCAACGTACCACGGCCGCCGCACCTGGCTGCACTTCGGCGGCGTTAACTATTCAGCAGAGATCTGGGTCAATGGCCGGCAGGTCGGCAGCCTGCGCGGCGCCTTTCTCCGCGGTGATTTCGACCTCACCGGCATCGTCAAGCCGGGCAAACGTGCCACCCTCGCCGTCCTCGTCACTCCGCAACCGCATCCTGGAACTCCGCACGAACACACCGTGAAGCTGGGCATGGGAGGCAACGGCGGCGAAACGGCCATCGACGGCCCCACCTTTCTTGCCACCATCGGCTGGGACTGGATTCCTGCCGTGCGCGACCGGGACACCGGCATCTGGCTCCCGGTCACGCTCTCGGCCACCGGCCCCGTCGTCGTGCGCAATCCGCAGATCACCAGCGTGCTCGCGCCGGACCACGGCAGCGCCGACCTCGCTTTCTCGACCAGCCTCGAAAACCGCACCGCACGCAGCGTCACTGGCAAACTCATCGGCACCATCACCGGAGACGGCCGCGACATCGGCTTCGTCAAGGAAGTCACGCTTGGGCCAAACGCGAAGGATGTGGTGTCTCTCAACGCGGCTTCGACGCCCACCCTCCACGTCCTGAACCCAAAGCTATGGTGGCCCAATGGATACGGCGATCCCAACCTGTATAAAATTTCAGTGCGCTTTGAGACCGCCTCCGCCAGCTCCGACACGCAGACCTTCCACTTCGGCATTCGCAAGGTGGAGTACGAGGTACCCGACTCCGAGAACCTGACTATCGTCGTCAATGGCGTCAAAGTGATGGTGCGCGGAGGCGATTGGGGCATGGATGAAGCCATGAAGCGCACCTCCTATGACCGCCTCGACGCGCAGTTCCACATGCATGCACTGGCTCACCTCAATATGATTCGTAACTGGGTCGGACAAAGCACCAGTCCAGACTTCTACGACCTCGCCGACAAGTACGGCATCCTGCTCTGGGACGAGTTTTTCCAGCCCAATCCAAGCGACGGGCCCAACGTCACCGACATTCCAACCTACCTGGCCAACGTAACCGACAAGGTCCTCCGCTACCGCAATCATCCGTCCATCGTGGTCTGGTGCGCGCGCAACGAAGGCAAACCGCCGGAGCAGCTGGACAAGGCGCTCGCCACCCTGATGGCCAACCTCGATCCCATGCGGCTCTATCAATCAAGCTCCACCGATGGCCGCGGTGTCTCCTCGCACGGCCCGTATTACTGGCGCGCCCCGCGCTTCTTCTACCAGATCAACGAAGCCTTCAAGACCGAGACGGGCTCAGTCTCCATTCCGACGCTCGAATCCGTCCAGGGCATGATGCCCCAGCGAGACTGGGAAACAATCAACGACGATTGGGCGCAGCACGACATGGCCGCCGGAGCCCAGCGCGGAAATGAATACCCGTTCACCCTCGCCCAGCGTTACGGACCTATCCGCAACCTTGCGGATTTTGTGCGCAAGGGCCAGATGGCAAACTACGAAGCCTTTCGCGCCATGTACGAAAGCCGCAACG
Organism: uncultured Acidobacteriaceae bacterium; assembly: GCA_964246225.1. Classification (GTDB taxonomy): domain Bacteria; phylum Acidobacteriota; class Terriglobia; order Terriglobales; family Acidobacteriaceae; genus Edaphobacter. Next base: position 21,274 of record CAXTQE010000049.1, read on the forward strand.
CGGAGATGTTTCGGGGAACGACCGGCATTCTTACCTGGATGAGTGAACCCGCGCAGCCAAGCTTCGTGTGGCAGCTCTACCACTACGATCTCGATCCCAACTCCGCGCTCTACGCCACGCAGAAGGCTGCAGAGATCGTGCACGTGCAGCTCAACGAAGCAACCCGCGACGTAGAAGTTATTAATAATCGCGCTCAGCCTTTACAGAACCTCAAGCTGACGCAAAGCATCTACCGCTTCGACGGCACGCTCGATACGCAGCAAACCGTATCAATTGCTTCGGTTCCGGCAAGCACAGCCCAGAAGGCTTACACCATCTGGGTCAATCCTCACATCTCGGAACTCTACTTTATTAAACTAGATCTAACCGACACAGAAGGAAAGCTACTCTCGAGCAACTTCTACTGGCAAAACGTTGCGCAGGACGATTACGCCGGCCTGGCAAACCTGCCCACCGTAACGCTTGCCATCCAGGCTCAATCGCATGTAAGTGGAGATAAGACCATCTTCGACGTCACCGTGAAAAATCCTACGGCTCACATCGCTTTGTTGACCCATCTTCAACTGCATCAGAAGGCCAGCGGTCTTCGTGTGCTCCCGGTCTTCTACTCCGACAACTATCTGTCGCTTGCTCCTGGCGAGAGCCGTGCCCTTACGATCGAAGCGGCAACCAAAGACCTGGCCGGCGGAGATGCCGCACTGCTGGTTGATGGCTACAACGTCGATGTAACTCCAGTCGCTGGACCGGTTGCCGTCATGCTGAATCAAAATGCACAGCCGCTCCACTGGCCTGCGTCAAATCTCGTTCCGGCGGCTTCCACAGCTGTCGGCCGCTAGACCGACCAACGAAGGCGCGCATCAAGTCACGACGGGATAGCAGCGTCTAAGGCGATCGGCTTGTCTGTAAATATTACGATTCCTTTCCGGGCTGGGCATCTATACTTCGGTCCAGAACGTCAGGAGTCGTCGCATGGTCTTCTCCGCTTTATTCCGGTTTAGAAACATCATTTTCACGATTGCGTTGACCCTGTTCCTTTCAACCGCCCATGCCCAGACGCCGGCACCGCAAAGTCACGCCAAGGGCGACCTCACCGGCGACTGGCAAGGAACGCTCCAGGCAGAGAAGGCTCTGCGAACCATTCTCAAAATCAGCAAGGGCGAAAAAGGCCTTGCCGTCAAGATGTACAGCATCGACCAGGGAGGACAGCCGATCAGCGCGTCCTCAGCTTCGTTCGATGGCTCAACCTTCAAGTATGCCGTGGACATGATCGGCGGCTCGTACATGGGAACCATCAGTTCCGACGGCAACTCCATCGTCGGTACCTGGACCCAGGGCCCGAATCCTTTGCCCCTCACTTTCGTGCGTGCCACGAAAGAGACAGCCTGGGAGATTCCCGCGCCGCGTCCGCCGCCAAAGATGATGGCTGCTGACGCCAACCCTGCCTTTGACATCGCCACCATCAAGCCAAACGACAAAGGCGCGACCAGCATGCAGCGTCTCACCATCAACGCTCGCAACTTCGTGACCGTGGCATCCTCACTCACCGACCTGATCGGCTTTGCCTTCAAGGTGCAGACCAGGCAGATCCTCGGCGCGCCGGACTGGAGCGACCGGGATCGCTATGACATCAACGCGACGCTCGACACGGACGGCGCGCCCACAGACAAGCAGCTTCGGTCCGCCGTACGAAAGCTGCTCGAAGATCGCTTCAAGCTGACCGTGCATCAGGACAAAAAGGAGCTTCCCGCGTTCGTTCTCACAGTCTCCAAAACCGGGCCAAAGCTGACACCCACCGAGGCGACTGGTCCGCTGCCAGGTTTAGGGTTTTCACCTGGACCTACTGGAGTCACGCTCATCGTGCACAACGGATTGATCTCCGAGTTCGACGAACTGCTGCAGACCATGGTGCTCGACCGGCCAGTCGTTGACGAGACCGGCATCCCCGGTAAATTCGATATCTCCGTGACGTTCACCCCAGACGACTCGCAGTTCCACGGACATCCTCCTCCGGTAAAAAAAGCCGACGACGTCGAAGCCGCACCGAGTCTCTTTGAGGCAATCCAACAGAAGCTCGGTTTGAAGCTTGAGGCGCAGAAGGCTCCGGTTCCCGTTGTTGTTATCGATCACGTGGAGAAGCCGTCCGCGAACTAGAACTGTTGAGTTCCTACTGATTAGGTACAACGCGTCCTTTGTTGTCGTCCTATAGGGATCTGCTTCTGTCGTGTCGTTGCTTGTTCATCGAACTTTGCTCAAACCCGGATCCGTCACCAGAAAAATCTTTCTAATTTCGCGAGCAACGAAGGACGGCAAACGTCTATCAGGCAATCCTTTGAACGTGTACCCGTAACTCTTGCATGTTTTCTAAGCCGACAACCTTCGGCCGGAGAATCGAGATATGAGGTTTCTACGCTCCGCCATCGTGTGCTTGGCCGCCGCTTCGCCTCTCCCGGCGCTGGCTGCTGCCTCCTTGCCTGCGCTGACCTACGACGTAGTTTCGATCAGGCCGAACAAATCCGGCAGCGGAAGTGTACGGATCAGCATCGACCGCGAGCGCTTTGTAGGCACAAACATCTCGGTCAAAGAGCTGATCCGCTACGCGTATGACCTCGAAACCGACGACCTCATCTCCGCGCTTCCGGGCTGGGCCGGCTCTTCCAATCTTGACGTGGAGGCGAAGGTTTCGGAGGAAGATCTTGCCGCGCTCAAGAAGCTCTCGGACGACGAAAACACGGCCGAACGCCGGCTCATGATGCAGGCTCTGCTCGCCGATCGCTTCGCCCTGAAGATCCACCACGAAAAGAAGGAACTGCCGACCTACGCACTGGTCGTCCTGAAGAGCGGGCTCAAGATCAAGGCCGCCGACCCCAACAACACGTATGAGAATGGTCTCAAGCGGTCGGGCGGCGCGGCGCGTGGGGCGGGATCGGTAGACACAAACAACACGGACCTCACCGCGCAGGCGGTTCCATTGTCCAGCCTGGCGAACTTCCTTGCGCAAAAGCTGCGCCGGCCGGTCGACGACAAAACAGGCCTCACGGCCAACTATGACTTCACCCTGAAGTGGTCGCCCGACGAGGTCGCACAGAACTCAGAAACCGCCAACACTCCACCCTCCATCTACACCGCCCTCCAG
>CAXTQE010000050.1:0-7522 GCA_964246225.1 uncultured Acidobacteriaceae bacterium
TCACGCGCAGGAACGAGGTATAGCCGAAGCTTAGGCCCATGTTTAGCGTGACCGAGTTCCAGTAGAAGGCTGCGGCAAAGGCGGCAAAGCCAACAGCGGCCAGATTGCGCGCAGCAAATTTTCCAGTCGCGATTCCAGCCAGGGGCATGACCACAACAAGAGCGAAACCACCTGCGGTAAGCGCCTCCCCGGCGACGGTGGCCGTATAGCCAAGCAGCTCCTGCATGAACTGCGGCTGCAACACGGTGGACGCATTGAGCACACCGCCGACCAGGGTCATCAGCAGCGAGCAGATCGCAAAATTCTTATATTTGAATAGTTTGATATTCATAATGGGGGCTTTGGCGCGCCACTCCCACCAGATCAGACCGGTGATGCCGACGATGAACAAGAACGCAAAGAAGCGGATAAAATTCGAGCCGAACCAGGCATTCTCCTCGCCCTTGTCGAGCATAATCTGCAACCCGCCCATGGCAACCGTCAGCAAGCCCAGGCCGACATAGTCCAGTCTGCGCAGGTTGGCGCGGTCGGCCTTGATCCACGGCGGATCGTCGATGAAGCGGGTCACCAGGATGAAAGCCAAAAGCCCGACTGGAATGTTGATGTAGAAGATCCAGCGCCAGGAATAATTATCGGTGATCCACCCTCCCAGGGTAGGTCCGATCGAAGGCGCCAGCACCGCCACCAGTCCATACAGCGCAAACGCCTGGCCACGGCGCTTCTCGTCGAAGGAGTCGGCCATGATGGCCTGCGCCATGGGCTGCAAACCACCACCGCCCATGCCCTGGATGATGCGAGCGAGCAGCAGGATCGGCAACGAAGGCGAGATACCGCAGAGAAAGCTGGCTACCGTGAACAACGTGATGCAGGAGAGGAAAAAATTTTTGCGGCCGATCACCGACGATGCCCAGGCGCCGGCCGGCAGAACGATCGCGTTCGAAACCAGGTACGAGGTCAGCACCCAGGTTCCCTGGTCCTCTGAAGCTCCCAGATTTCCGGCAATGTGCGGCAGAGCCACGTTCGCGATCGAGGTGTCGAGGACCTCCATAAACGCCGCCAAAGCCACGGTCATGGCAATGATCCAGGGATTGACCCGGGGCTTCCATTGCCGTTGATCTGGGGGTGCGTCAGCCAACTTAAAATCTCCTGGAGGGGACCTGCTTCTCTCAAAGATGTCAGGAAAGGAGAGCCGATTCAAAAATCGCCGTCGGCAATGGCGCGGACAGGAGGTATAGCGGAGTCGCCGCCGTGTACCAAGGTGGATACGCTGGTGGAAAACACATGCCGTGCAGGGCCGGGTGCGATGACAGAATGAGGGGAGATCGCGAACGGCTTCGGCGATCGATCCTTCCGTTTCGGAGAACCTGCCATGGCTGACCTGCCCGAGAACGACTTTCGCATCCACTATGACGACGCTTCCCCGCGCGGCGCGCGCATCAAGGTCATCGGCGTGGGCGGGGGCGGCAACAATGCCGTCAATCGCATGATCGCGGCCCATGTCGAAGGCGTCGAGTTCATCGCGGCGAACACCGATGTGCAGGCGCTGCAGAGCTCAAATGCGGCGATCAAGCTGCAGCTTGGGGTGAAGCTGACCAGCGGGCTTGGCGCGGGTGCCAACCCGGACGTGGGCCGGCGCGCGGCGCTTGAAGACTCGGACAAGATCATCGAGTCGCTTGAAGGCGCGGACATGGTGTTCGTTACCGCCGGGCTGGGCGGCGGCACCGGTACCGGCGCGGCTCCGGTCATCGCTTCGCTCGCCAGCGAGATGGGCGCGCTCACTGTGGCGGTCGTCACTCGGCCCTTTGCGTTCGAGGGCAAGCGGCGCATGATGCAGGCTGAGCGCGGCTTGCAGGAGCTGCTGGACTCGGTCGACACCGTCATCGTCATTCCGAACGAGAAGCTGCTCGCTGTGGCCAAGGACGCCGGCTTTTTCGAGAGCTTCCGCATCGCCGACGACGTCCTGCGGCAGGGCGTGCAGGGCATCACCGACATCATTACCGTGTCGGGCGTCATCAATCGCGACTTCGCCGACGTGAAGACCACCATGGCCGGCATGGGCTATGCGGTGATGGGAACCGCGTTGCGTTCCGGGCCGACGCGCGCAGTCGACGCCGCGGTAGCCGCGATGGCCTCGCCGCTGCTTGAGTCAGGTGCCATCGATGGCGCCAAGGGCATCCTGATCAACATCACCGGCTCGTCCTCGCTCAAGCTTAGCGAGGTGAACGAGGCGTCGACCATCATCCAGAATGCCGCGCATGAAGACGCCAACATCATCTTTGGCGCGGTGCAGGACGAGACGATGGCCGACGAGGTCAAGATCACGGTCATCGCCACCGGCTTCCGTCAGGGCGACTCCGGCCCACGGCGCGAGCGCATGCTGGCCGAGCCCACCCTGCCCACCATCCACTACAGCGTGCCGGCGGCCCAACGGACTGCTGCTCCGCCCGCAACGCTCGTGCCTCCCGCGCCGGAGCCCATTGAGGCAACTCCGATCCAGGTCCAGCCGGCGATGGCCGTCGAGTCGATCAACGCAGCGCCAGTCAACGCAGCGCCGATGGAGGTGGCTCAGCAGCCGGAGATTGTCCGCGAAGACGACGTGGAGCAGGAGCTGGTCGGGTCTGGACACCTGGACGAGGAGCCGATGCCGGAGTTGTTGGCGCAGCTGCCGACGCAGGGGGCAGAGCCGGAACTTGTACCCGTGCCGCGGTCTGTCTTTGACGACGACTTCTTTCGTTCGCCGCGGCGCATGTCGCTCGAGCCGGAGGTCCCTCTGGAGGATAACCGCATGCCATCGGCGCGTGGTTTTGACTCGCCTGACTCCTCACGGCCGCTGCGTCTGCAGTACCACGGCGCGGGTCGAGATGAGGGACAGCGCACCTTTGTTGCCGAACCGCCCCCAGTGGGGGAAGCTACGGTACGCATCTTTTCCGCGGTCCCGGAGGAGCCTGCGCCGGCCGATGAGCTGGACATTCCGGCTTTTCTGCGGCGTGGCCACTAATCCGGATGGCTGCCGGACCGGAACCATTCCTGCCGTGACCTCGTCCAATATTTAGGAAACGGAACCTGAGAGGCAGGCGCTGCTCCTGGCGGTGTTTGTTGCAGCACAAAAGGCAAAGGCACTTTGCCTTTTGTGGGATAGTCGACCATTGAAGTTCTGACGAAAATTGACCTTGGGAGTAGCACCATGATGCGACGGGCCGCGGCGAGACACCTACAGATCGTCTCTTCGTTTTTGGTTGCTCTATGTCTCGCCTGCCTTCCAGCGGGTCGGGCTGCCGCGCATCCGGTTGCACACGGCCGCAGTGTGGCGCACAAGGGCCACGCGCAGCCAGTTTCGTCTCACGTCTCCCGGCACTCCACCGGCAGGCTGCCGCGGCACTTGGCCAAGGATCGACCGGCGGTGCGCGAGACGGCGCAGGTTCGGGTGGTCCGTGGCCGGCATGGAAGGCTGGTCCGCGTCGTGGCGCATCCGCACTTTTCGGAGCGCTTCTATGCAAGCTCCTTCGCAGACAATTTGACCCTGGGTGACCAGATCGGCGGCGAGGATCCGGTGGTGCGCGCTGCTGCAATCGATGCGCTGGGCAACATGAATGGAACCGCGGTCGCCATCGATCCCGCTACTGGCCGCATTCTGGCCATGGTGAATCAGAAGCTTGCCCTCTCAGGCGGTGCGGAGCCCTGCTCGACCATCAAGCTCACAGTCGCGCTGGCCGCCTTGCAGGAAGGCCTCATCACGCGGGAGACTCCCGTGGCCCTGGGTGGCGGTTATCATCTCACCCTTACGGAAGCGCTCGCCCACTCCAACAATCTGTACTTCGAAACGCTGGGCCGGGCGCTAGGCTTTGAGCGCGTCAAACACTATGCCAACCAGCTCGGCCTGGGAGAACTTGCCGGGTTTGACATCGCGGGCGAGCAACTGGGAACGTATCCGGATCAGGCGCTTCCGGCAGCTCTGGGAGGCGTAGGACGGATGTGCTCCTTTGGAGAGAGTGTTAGCATGACCCCGCTGCAGCTCGGGGCCATCGTCGCTGCCATCGCCAATGGCGGCACCCTGTATTACCTTCAGCATCCACTGAGCCCGGAGGACATCAGCAACTTTCAGCCCAAGGTCAAACGCTCGCTCGACATTGGACGAATCCTCCCGGAGATGCAGCCCGGCATGCTTGCCGTCACCCAGTACGGCACTGCCCGCAGTCTTCGCACAAACTTCACAGAGTTCCCCGTGATGGGCAAGACGGGCACCTGCTCCAACAATGGCACCCGCTTCGGATGGTTCGGCTCCTACGCCAACACTCCCAACGGCCGCATCGTAACGGTCATCTTCCTGGAGGGTGGACGCCCCACCTTTGGTCCCAAGGCTGCCGAGCTGACTGGCGAGTTTTACCGCTCGCTGTACGACCGCAACTACTTCAGCCCGCGCACCAGCCCGGCCGTCGCCAACATGTTTATGCCTGCGACAAAATAGCCGCCGCTGGTTACTACTGAGCTGTTTGCTGCTCGCGGAGACCATCCAGTTTCGCGGTCTGTTCCGGGGTCAGCTCCTTGCGAATCTGCAGCGACATGTGGATTTCGGCCTTTTCAAGCTCGCCCCGCGCGCCGGTAACGCGATCGATCTGCTGAAAAATTTGTCCTTCATCGAGATCCTTCGCCCGAATCGTCTTGGCCAAGCCCGACTCTTCCTGCTGTAAATTCTTGTAGAGCTTGAGCAGGTTGTCCCGATTGGCGCCGAAGACGTCGTCCATACGGTGCTGCTGCCGGGAGTCCAGATGAAGATCCTTCGCGATCGACGAATCGTCCCACCAACGACCCGACGGTGCCAGTCGCAGACCAGACATTCGATTCTCGAGGGAGCCTCTGCCGAGCGTCGTGTCGCGGGAGGGTTCCATGGATGGCCGGCCAAACCCGCCTCCGCCTCCAAACCCGCCTCCACCCATGCCACCGCCTCCTCCATGGCCCTGCGCCGACGCAGAGTGCACACTCCAGCCAACGGCCAGCACCAGGGCCGCCGCTCGCCACCACGCTTCAGTCGAGCGTGCCGGCATCAGTCGCGATCCTGAGCCAAAGCGGTTTGCGTGGTCGATCCAGTGCCAGCATGGAACAGTGTCGCGGGTGCGGACTCGGGCTGCGTCAGCTCGGCATCGATCGCGTCGAGCATTGCGTTGTCCCTGGCGATCTGCTGCGCGCGGACGTCCGGAGCAAAGGCGCTCGCAGCCCGGGGCGCAGGACCTGTGACGTGAGCAGGCCAAAGATGCGTGGCCGAGCTCAGGCTCGCAACCAGGCCAAAAATCAGTGTCACCGCCACCGACCGTGCCGCAGACGCGGTCACGCGCCAAGTCGGCCTGTGCTCGGAAAGATCTCGCGTAAACGTGTTTGAACGGGCTTCGGCCCAGGCAAATGAAGCCTGGTTGTAAAACTGAATGGACTCGGAAAGAGCCGCAACCCGGTCCCTGCAGGATACGCATTGCGCACAGTGCATATGCAGCTCTTGAGAGGCCACTCCCATCAGCCATTCGTCTAGTTGGTCCTGGGTCAGGTGACGCTCTGCCGGCGTCATGACCGGCCTCCCAGCTGACTACGGATCGCCTTCAGAGCGCGATGGAGATGCGTTTTGACTGTGTTTACCGGCATCTTCATGGCTGCAGAGATTTCACTCAGCTCCATCTCATCGGAGAATTTCATGAGAAAAATAGTGCGCTGGTTGAACGACAGGATCTCGATGATCTTTGAGAGTTCGGCAACTTTTTCACTTGCAATCAAGCGCGCTTCAAGGCCTGACTCTTTGCTGGCAATGAACGAGGCGACATCCGTGACATCGACGGCAGAGGCGCGAGCCTGTTTCCAGAAGCGAAATTTCTGCGTGCGCTGATGGTCACGGACCAGATTGACGGCGATGCTGGTCAGCCACGTGTTCACGCTCGAGTCGCCGCGAAAGCTGGCCCGTGCGTTGTACGCCTTGAGCAGGCAGTCCTGTACGATGGTCTCCGCCAGATCCGGGTCGCCGGTCGAGAAGGTCACGAAGCGGAGCAGACGTGGCCGATGACTTTTTACCAGCGCGTCGATATCGTCCAATTCGGTGACCGCACGCCCCTCGACCTCGGCGGGCAGAATGCGGGCAGGGCTGGTCGCCGTGTATGTCGACGGGAAGAGCTGGCTGGAGGAGGGGTTGGATGTTGCCACGAGGAACTCCTGCAAGAGTGTATTCGAAAGCGAGCGTATACCAACACTTGGACGCGGAGCGGCGCGAAGAAGATTACGAGGCAATGTCTTACGGGGTCAGATCGACCCCGGCTGACTCGCTCAGCTGGTGGATCGCCAGCCACGTCGTCTGGTAGGCGTTCAGCGCATCGCTGGTCGAGGAGCGTGCGTCGCGCAGCGCGTCCAGGTAGTCGATCAGCGCAATTCCCCCGTGCTCGAAGGCAAACTGGGCGATCTGGAGCACATCGCGAGACTCATCGAGATAGTGCTCGGAAAACCGATCCGAAAGCTTTTTGGACTGCACATACCCGACCCATCCCTGCGCCACATCCGAGATCACCTGGTTGCGCGCCGCAAGCTCCGTAAAGCGGCTGGCATCGGCCTGGAAGCGTGCCGTCTCCTTGTTGCCCTGGTTTTTGTCAAAGATCCGAAGCGGTACGTTCACGAAGAAACCAAAGGAGTTCTCGTGTCCGGTCCGATCGAACTCCAGTTCAAGCGTGGGATCGGCCGTACCATTCGCTACTGCCAGATGTGCATTCGCGTCGGCCACCAGAACTCCCTGTCGTGCCGCCGCATAATCCGGCCTGATCGCGAGCGCCTGCTGTGTGAGTTGCTCCTCGGTCTGCGGCACCAGCGGAGGCACGATATCGCCCTTGATGTCGAAGTTTTCGCCGGGCGTCTGAATGCCCATCAGCGTTTGCAGCTGGGCGCTAGACTGTTGCAACGTGATCAGGTTGTTCGCCTGGTCGCTCTCGAAATTACCCAGTTGCAAATCCAGTCGTTCGAAGTCCAGCTTCCCCAGATCGCCTGCCTGGTAGCGATCATTCGCAATGTCAACCTCGTGCTGAAAATCCTTGAGACTTGCGGTCGCCAGTTCCAGGGCCTCTTTTGCGATCAGCATATGGATGAAGGCCTGCTTCACGTTGAACACCGTCTGGCGGATCGTGTCTTCGAGCTGCGACTGCGTCTGCGCCGTCGTCGACTTCGCGATATCCAAACGCCAACGACGCTTCTCTCCTCGCTCAAACAGGCGAGAGAACTGCGCGGCGTAGGCGTAGGGATTGTTGACGGCCGCGGGCTCGGTTACCTCTGCGCCCGTCAGGTTGAAGTACGGATTGGCCCGCACGGCTGCCTGCAGCTCCTGAGCGCGCGTACCGCGAAGGTTTTGCTCTGCCGCGAGCAGCGTCGGATTTTTGGCCTCGGTAAGGTCGAGTACCTGGCGCAGGGTGAGCGCGTCCGGCCGGGAGACTGGCGGTTTCCGCGGATCCGGACCCGCGCTGGTGGTACCTGCATAAGCTGCAGCGGCCGATGGACCACCCTGTTGAGC
>CAXTQE010000050.1:7622-24075 GCA_964246225.1 uncultured Acidobacteriaceae bacterium
GCCTGCGCGGCCAAAGTTCGTGGCTGAGCCATGCAGGCACCTAACGTAAGCGCCACAGCTAACTGGGTACACTGCCTCCTGTGCCAATCCATCTTCTGAAATCTCAACTCTCGAACTCCTTCTCCGGCTTGGGAAGGACGTCGGTGCTGCGCGCCACCCAGACATAGAGCGTGGGCAGCAGAAAGACGCCCATGACCAACGCGCCCACCAATCCTCCGACGATTACGATTGCAAACGGTCGCTGCGAATCCGAACCGATGCCGTGTGAGAGCGCCGCCGGCAGAAGGCCCAGCGTGGCTACCAACATCGTCATCATGATCGGCCGCAGGCGCAGCACGGCACCTTCGACAGCGGCATCCTTCACCGAGTGACCATTGACCCGCATTTGGTTGATGTACTCGAGCATAATGATGCCGGTCTGCACCGAGACGCCAAACAAGGCCAGGAAGCCGACGCCCGAAGAAACACTGAAGTGCGTTCCCGAGAAGAACAGCGCGAGCAGCCCACCCACCGGCGCGACGGCAACGTTGCCGAGCACCAGCAAGGCCCACTTGAAGGAGCCAAACATGCCGTAAAGGATCATGAAAATCAGCATGAGGGTGATGGGCACGACGATGGCGAGACGGCGCGAGCTGCGCTTCTGGCTTTCGTACTCTCCCGCCCAGTCCAGCGTGTAGCCGGAGGGCAGCTTGACGTCGCGGCCGACCTTGTCGATCGCCTCTTCGACCGTTGAGCCGAGGTCTCGATCGCGCACGCTGTACTTGATGGCAATGTAGCGGCTTCCACCTTCGCGCTGGATCTCTTCGGCGCCATCGGCGATGCCGGACTTGGTGAGCTGCGCCAGCGAGACGCGCTCGCCTGAAGAGGCCAGCAGGCGGATGTTGCGAATCTCGTCCGGCGTCTGGCGGTACTTGGGACTGTAGCGCGCGGTGACGTCGTAGCGAGCCTCGCCGTCTAGGACCTGGGTGACGGGGGCTCCGGCGATCGTGCCGCCGACCGCACCTTCAATGGCGGACTGGATGTCGGCTACGTTGACACCGTACCGTGCAGCGGCGTCGCGGTCGACGACGAAGTTCAGGTTTGGTTGGCCGATGATGTGCAGCAGGCCAAGGTCCGCGACGCCCTTGATCTTGCTCATCACCTGGATAATCTCGGTGCCCTTGGCTTCGAGCGTCTTCAGGTCGGGGCCGTAGAGCTTGATGGCAAGCTCGCCCTTCACGCCCGAGACCGCCTCTTCCACGTTGTCCGAGATGGGCTGCGAAAAGTTCCAGACCACTCCCGGCGTCTTGTCGAGCTCGCGGTTCATTGCGCCGATCAGCTCATCTTTATTTTCGTGAAAGACCGGACGCCAGTCTTTCTTTTCTTTCAGATCGACGAAGTACTCCGTGTTGAAGAATCCGGTGGTATCGGTGCCGTCGTCGGGGCGGCCAATCTGGCTGACGACCTGGGTGACCTCGGGAAAAGAGGCGAGCACAAGGCGTGTGTGATTGGCGATCTGCTCGCTCTCTGTGGGGCCAGTGGAAGGAGCAAGCGAGCCGCGGACCCAGATTGCGCCTTCATCGAGATGCGGCAAAAACTCCGAGCCGATGGCACCGCTAAAGGCCAGGAACGCCGCCAACCCCAACAGCGACCCGGCGATCCCAAGCGGCACGATCCGGTGGTCGATGGCCCAGATGGCCGCATGCCGGTAGCGCTCCGTGAGCCAGTGCAGCACCGGATTTTCCCATTCGGTCGTGCCTTTTGGGAAGAGGAAGCTGGCCAGCATCGGGGCGAGCACCATCGAGAATGTCAACGCGCCGAGCAGGGCGAAGGCAACCGTCCAGGCCATCGGCTTGAATAGCCGGCCCTCTACCGACTGCAGCGTAAAGATGGGCAGATAGGTGGTGATGATGATGGCGATGGCATAGAAGACCGGCCGCTGGACCTCATACGCGGCCTGCCGAATCTGCTCCATCACAGTCATGTCCTGACGCCGACCGTGGCTCAGGTGCCGGACAATATTTTCGACCATGACCACTGCGCCGTCGACGACCATGCCGAAGTCCAGCGCGCCGAGCGAGAGGAGGTTGGCCGGAATGTTGCGCAGGTCCAGACAGATGGAGGCAAAGAGCAGCGAGAAGGGGATGGTGAGCGCCACGATGAGGGCGCCGCGCAGATTGCCAAGAAACAGGAACAGGATGATGACAACCAGGATGATGCCTTCGGTCAGGTTGTGCAGCACCGTGTGCGTGGTCAGCTCAAGCAGGTCGCTGCGATCGAGAAACGGCACGATGGTGACGCCGGGCGGCAGGAAGTGCTTGTTCAGCTCATCCACCTTGGCGTGGATGCCGGCAAGCGTTTTGTCCGAGTTGTCGCCCTTTTGCAATAGGGCAACGCCTTCAACCACATCGCTGTCGTCATCGAGCACGCGGCCATCCGCGCGATGGATCTCCTTGCCCTCGCGTTCGCGCTTCTCCTTGTCCAGGGGATTGCGCCAGTCGCAGGTGCCCAGATTGGGCACGCAGGTCTTGCCGATCTGCCCCAGGCGAATCTTCGGCCCCTGCGCCACGGTTGCCACGTCGGAGACGCGCAGCGACGTTCCGTTTGTGGCCTTGAGTACGGTGTTCTCGATGTCGTGCACGTTCTTGAACAGGCCGACTTCCTGCACGTTGATCTGCTGCGTCCCCTGCTCAATGAAGCTGCCGCCGGCATCGACGTTGTTCGCCGCGAGCTGCTGTTGCACCTGCTGCAGGGTGAGTCCGTAGGAGATCAGCTTGTCGGGGTCGATCGTGACCTGGTACTCGCGGGTCAACCCGCCGAAGCTCGAAACGTCTACCACGCCTGGAACACTGCGGAAGGCTTTCTCGAGCTGCCAGTCCTCGATGCTCTTGAGCTGCATGGTGTCGATCTGCGGGTTGGTGCTCTTGAGCGTGTACCAGAAAATCTGCCCGACCGGGCTCCAGTCGGTGCCGATCTGCGGCTGCAGGCCGGCAGGCAAGGTGACTTGCGTCAGCCGCTCGCCTACCTTGGCGCGATTGGTTTTGTAGACGGAGTCGTGGTCGAAGATAATGGTGACGCTGGACAGCCCGGCGAGGGTGGTCGAGCGCAGGTGCGCCATGTGCGGGATGCCGGCGACGGCAAGCTCGAGCGGCACCGTGACCTGCTGCTCGACCTCTTCGGCGCTGCGCCCGGGCCACTGCGTGATGATGTTCACGTAGTTGTTGGCAACGTCCGGATAGGCTTCGACGGGGAGATTGTGAAACGAGATTCCGCCCCAGATAAACAGCAGAACCGCCACGATCAGGACAATAAACCGGTTGTCCAGAGCAAAATCCACTATTTTGCGGATCATTGGTCAGCCGTATTCTGCAGGTCCAGAGCATTTGCTACTACCTGCTGCCCGACGCTCAGGCCCGTCAACACCTCGGTCATGTTGCCGTCGAGCTGAGTTCCACCCTTGATATTCACGCGGCGGAACGTTCCCTGCGTCCCGCCGGGCACGTAGACGTACTCGCGATCGTGCAGATGGAGCACTGCGGTCGAGGGAACCGCCACCACCTGCGAGGCGCGTTTGGAAGAGAGCGTCGCGGTAACGAACATGCCGATGCGCAGCTCAGTGCCCGGATTGTTGACCTGAATACGCACCTTTCCTGTGCGCAGGTTGGGGTCGAGAATCGCGCCGATGTCCGAGATCGTGCCGCTGAAGGTTTTGCCGGGGTAGGCATTGACGCGAATATCCGCGTGCTGGCCCAGGCGCACCTTGGCGAGATCGTTCTCGTACACGTCGCAGATCACCCAGATATGCGAGAGATCGGCGATCAGAAGAGCTCCCTGGTTGCCGGCGTAGGTAATGCCCACTGCAGCGGCCGCCGTCGCGTTCTGGGCCACGACGATGCCGTTGACCGGAGAGTAAAGGTGCAGCGTATCGCTGGGGTGATTCTTATCCACGCCCAGGATCTTGAGTTCCTGCTCGGCCGCGGTTAGCCCGGCGATTGCGTCCTCCTCGCCGTTCTGGGCCTGTTCGAGCTGCGTCTGCGGGATCGCGCCCTTGCTGTACAGCAGCTTGTCGCGCTCGAGCGTGACTTTGGCCAAATGCTCATCGCTGACAGCTTTTAGATATGTGCCGAACGCGGTTGCCACATCCGGACTTTGCACATCCATCAGCAGCTCGCCCTTGTGCACCGTCTGTCCGAGCGCAACGTGCAGGGCAACAACCCGGCCATTGGCGAGCGGCACGATCGGGATCTCGCGCGACACATCCGGATTGACAGAGCCGGTGACGTTGACGGTATCGATCACGTTACGGCTGATGGTTGAGGCCAGCTGAAAGCGGCCCGGGTTGTCGACCGTCACCGACGAGCTTCCTCCCGTCTCGATCACCGGCGGCGTTGAGGGCGGAGCCTCGGCCGCCGGGTTCGACTGGCTCTTCTGGCAGCCGGCAAGCGCAAGGACAAGCATCCCGGAGGTTACTCCGCGGGAGCTGCTTCGTCTCCATATGGTGTGGGCACGCTGCATCATGAGACTGGGTTGTGGTCCTCGGGGCTCTTCCACTGTCTCTTCAGCGTATCGCAGGAGCTATAAAGATTTCGTAAAGCCCAGCGCGTCCTTCGATAGGACGCTGCTTATCTTTGGATAGGGCAGCACTTGCTGCTCGCGCGAAGAGGATACTGGTAGGGATGCCTCTCGAGGCCAGAATCGTTCGCGGACGCGGCTTCCGCTTGGTCGCAGGGCTTGGTGCGATTGTGCTTATCGCCCTGGCGGACCGCACCCTGGCCAATGATGTCCCGCTCGCCCTGCTTTATCTGCTGCCGGTCGTCGTGATGAGCACGGTGCTGCTGCGCTGGCAGATTCTGCTGCTGGGGATCCTGTGCACGTACATTGCCGAGCTGGCCGATGCCTTCCCGTGGACGTTCGATCGCGGCATTCCGCGGGACGCGCTTTACTTCTTTGCGTATACCGCTGCCGGGTTTTATGTTGCGGAGGTCGTCTCCCGCCGTCGCGCGGAGGCCGCGCATGTTGCCGCGCTGGAAGCCGAGATGGCTGGCCGTCGCGAGGTGGAAGAGCAGCTCCAGCTGGTCGTCGCCAACTCCTCCATTGCGATTTTGACGGCCGACGAGTCGGGCCAGATCCGCACTGCCAACAAAGCCGCCGAATCGCTCTTTGCCGGCGAGACCGGAGCCGCCGAGCCGCTCGAGAACGCTCCCCTGAGCAAATTTCTGCCTTCGCTCGCCGGCGTCCGCATGCGCGAGCAGGGCTGGCAGCGGCTGCGCACCATGATGCAGTGCCAGGGGCTGCGCGCCGGACGCGAGCCGTTCCTCGCCGACGTCTGGTTTTCCACTTACATGACCTCTGGTGGCGGTCGCCTGACCGCCATGATCATCGACTCGACGGTCGAAACCCGCGACCGCGAAGAGGCGAACCTGGAACAGGTGCTGGTTGGCTCGCGGCTTGCGATCGGCGCCGTTTCGCATGAGATCCGCAATATCTGCGCGGCCATTTCGGTGGTGCAGCAGAACCTTGCCGCTGCCTCTGGTCCAGCACCGCACCCGGAGGACCTCGACGCCCTCCGCCAGCTGGTCGCGGCGCTTGAGCGGATTGCCTCGGTCGAGCTCTCGCTGATCAAGCGCCAGAGCAATCGAATCAGTCTCGAGCGTTTTCTCCGCGACCTTGCGATCATCATTCACCCGTCGCTCCGTGAAGCGGGCATCGAGCTCGAGTGGGAAGCCAACCCGGACCTGCCGGACGTCTTCGCCGATCATCAGAGCCTGCTGCAGGTCTTCCTCAACCTGGTGCGCAACGCTGAAGCGGCGCTCGCCCACACTCCGGAGGCGCGGCTCTGCCTGCGAGTGATCCGCAAAGGAGCTCGGGTGCAGATCGTGCTTTCCGACAACGGCCCGGGCGTCCGGCAGCCGGAGAAGCTGTTCCACCCTTTTCGCGCGGGAGCCGGAAACAGTGGGTCGGGGCACGGCGGCAGTGGGAACGGAGGCTCCGGCCTGGGCCTTTATCTCTCTCGCGCCATGATGCTGAGCTTTCACGGCGACCTGCGCTTCCAGCCGGGAGTCCAGGGCGCCACCTTTCTGGTGGAGATGCTGGCCGCCGAAGCCGTGGAGGACCAGAGCGCGTGAGCCAGCTCCTCGAACCGCAGGTCCGCATTTTGCTGGTGGACGACCACACCCTGTTCCGCGAAGGCCTGCGCCGCATGCTCGACGCCGAACCGGGCATGGAGGTTTGCGGCGACTTTGCCTCCGCCGCTGAGGCTGAAAAAGCCCTTGCCGCGGGGTTGCGCTTCGATGTAGCGCTGGTCGACTACGAGCTCGCGGGCGCGGGAGAGACCTTCGCGGACGGCCTGGAGCTGGTTGCGGCGATCCGCCACGCTCGCCCTGACGCTCACTCGCTCGTCGTTACCGCCGGCCTGGAGCTGGCTGACCTCGTGCGTGCGGTGCAGGAGCTCGGCGCCGGCATCTTCCTCAAAACCGAGCCGCTGGCGGAGCTTATGCTGGCCATCCGGAGGACTGCGCGCGGCGAGCGCTGGATCTCATCGGGCGCTGCGATGGAACTGCTTTCGGGTCAGTCTGCTCCATCTTCTCCGGTCGCCGCAGGTCGCGTTGTGCTTACTGAACGCGAATCCGCCGTCTTGCGCGGCGTACTGGAGGGTCTTAGCAATAAGGAGATCGGTGCGCAGCTCGGGCTTAGCGAGAGCGCCGTCAAGGCCGTGCTGCAGAAGCTCTTTGAAAAAACCGGCGTTCGCAGCCGCTCGCAGCTGGTGCGCTTTGCCATCGAAAGCCAGCTTGGTGGCGGCTGATCGTTCTCGACGCGTAACACGATCGTCTGGGAAGTTCCAGCGCAACAGCCTTGGTTCTGCGCTACACTGCGACGAAAGAACACTCCTGAGGAGGTCAGCGCCAGCCTCTCCAAAACAGACGAAGCGAACCATGGAAGCGAGGACGGAAGCTTGGCCAAGGTCGCCACACACCGCTTCACCCTCGTGCTCGACTCCGTTCTGCCCAGCGTGGAACGCGTGGAAGAAGCCGCGGAGAAGCTTGCCCTGCAGGCCGGCTTCCCCGCAGAAACGGCCTCTCACATCTCCATGGTTTGCCGGGAGGCTGCGGTCAACGCGGTGCTGCACGGCAATCGCTACAATCCCGACAAGCATGTCACCGTCAGCTTTGAGCTTACCGACGAAGCGCTGACGGTGCGTGTCGCCGACCAAGGCGAAGGGCTGGATCCGGACAAGACGCCCGACCCGCTAGCACCCGAAAACCTGCTGCGCACCTCCGGCCGCGGCATCTTCCTGATGCGCGCCCTGATGGATGAGGTACACTTTCGCAAGTTGAGCCCAGGCACGGAGATCTCGCTCGTTAAACTTAGACAAAACAAGGAGAGCAAAGCATGAGTATGAAGTTCAAAACCCGCGAGGTGGATGGCGTCACCATTCTCGATCTGAGTGGCCGCATCACCCTGGGCGAGGGAAGCGGCACGCTGCGCGACGCTGTGCGCGACCTGGTCTCCAAGGGATCGAAGAAGATCCTGCTGAACCTTGCGGAGGTCGACTATATCGACAGCTCCGGGCTGGGCGAGCTCGTAGCCGCCTACACGGCTGTCAAGAACTCCGGCGGCGACCTGAAGCTGGTCAATCTGACCAAGAAAGTCAGCGACCTGCTCGTCATTACCAAGCTCGCCACGGTGTTTGACGTAAAGGACGATGAAGCCGCCGCGGTCGCTGCGTTCGGCTGAAACCGGTGCGGAGAGGCAGAGGTTTTTGCTTTTCTTTCAGGTGACTCGGGGGACACAAGGCGAAGTGAGCAAGTTCCGGATGAGGGTGGGATGCCTTGCGATCGCGGGTGTCTGGCTAACGCCAGCGCTCGCGCAGAAAGGCAATGGGCCGACTCCCGCGCATAAGAGCTGTACGGTTTCGCTTGGGCCGGCTCTGGTGCCCTCGCCTGCAGACCAGGCGCTTAGTCACGGCCACTTCGACGATGCCGAGCGTCTATACGCGACGATGCCAGTCTCGGACGATCGTACCGCCGGCCTGGTGCGCGCGGAGCTGGGCCAGCACAAGCTGGATGCGGCGCTGGCCCTGGCAGAGAAGGAGAATGCCGCGCATGCCAATGATGCGGTGCTGCTCGACCTGGTGGGAGAGGTTCGGTACCGTCGAGGTGAGGTGGACGAAGCGGCCAAGGCGTTCAATCAGTCGGGCGCGCTCGATCCCTGCCTGGCTCGGACGCACTACGATGTGGGCCGCTACCTGAACCTGAACGGGATGTATGCTTCCTCGCAACGGCAACTCGACTACGCCTACAAGCTGACCCCGCAGGATCCGATGATCAGACGCGTGTGGGAAAGAACGCAGCGCGTTCCGCTAACCCCTGAGCAGCAGATCGATCGGCTGCAGCAGCGCGAAGCGGAAGTCAACGTTACGGAGGAACAGAAGGCTGCGATCGAGAGTGCGATCAAAGCGATCCAGGCGCGGAGCAGAGGCGACTGTACGCTGGCCGCGCCGGTGACCAGCGCGAAGATGCCGATGTATGCCAGCAATGGTTCCAACGTCAGCAGCCGTCCCCCGACCAGCAGCGGCGTGGACGTGACACTGAACGGCAAACGGAGGCGTTTTCTGGTGGACACGGGAGCCTCCGGGCTGATGCTGACGCGGGGCGCGGCCAAGGCTCTGGGCCTGACGCCGGAAGCCGAGGTGAAGACCTCCGGGCTGGGAGATGAAGGGAGCAGGGAGACCTATCTCGCGCATGTCGACCACGTAAAGATCGGCAGCATGGAGTTCACGAACTGCATGCTGCGCGTGCTCGAAAGCGACTCACAGCTTGGCATCGATGGCATTCTGGGTCCGGATATCTTTCGCAGCTTTGTGGTGACGCTCGACTTTCCCGGCAGTGAACTGCGGCTCTCGCCCTTGCCCGCGCGGCCTGACGAAACGGCCGAAACCCCTACGCTCGGCACGGACGGAGATGCGGCGGGCGCGACGGCGGCGCAGACGCGCAAGGATCGGTACGTGGCGCCGGAGATGGCCGACTGGGACAAGGTCTTCCGCTCCGGCCATCAGCTGATCGTGCCAACTTACATCGGCAAGGCTCCGGTGAAATTGTTTATCTTGGATACCGGCGCGGGCCAGAACCTGATCTCGCAGGACGCTGCGCGCGAGGTGACCAGAGTTCACGCAGACGATGGAGGACGGGTACGCGGGATCAGTGGCGATGTGAATCACGTGGCCGGAACCGATGCGCTGTTCATCCAGTTCGCGGGGGTTCGCCAGCCGATTGGGCAGGGGCTGAACGCGATCGACACGTCGCAGGTCTCGCGGGGGACGGGGGTCGAGATCTCTGGGTTTATCGGTTATCCGATTCTGCACCAGCTTGTGATTCAGATCGACTATCGCGACGACCTGGTGCATGTCTCGTACACGCCGCACCTGGAGCCCGGCATGCACTAAGGCACGTGCGCTTCGGTGCTCTGCGGATTGCCGGACGGCAGCCTCGGCAGTTTGGAGGGTGTGGGTCAGCTAAAATCAGAGCATGGGGAACAGACTTATGCGAGCCCTGGTCGCGGTGCTGGCTTTGGCCGGGCTGATTGTCAGCGTGCTTGCTTTGCGGGTGCACAACATGGATCCGACCGCGGCTCCGCCGTGTGCGGTGAACGAGCATTGGGATTGCGGCGCGGTGAATCACTCGCGGTACGCGGTCTTTCCTCCGAAGCTGGTGGACGAAGATGCGGCGAGCCGGAAGCTGCACATTCCGGTGGCGGAGATCGGGATCGCCGGATATGGCGCGATGATCGTGTTTGCGGCGTTGGGCCGCTGGTGGATCGTGCTGCAGCTGGCGGAGATTGGGTTCGGCGCGGCGTGTTTTCTGACGTATCTTGAGGCATTTGTGCTCGAGAAATGGTGTATCTATTGCGTGTGGTCGCAGGCGATCGTCACCACGATTGTGCTGGCCACGGCAGGGGCGCTGCTGCTGCGCTGGCGGGCCGGCCACGCGCAGAGGTTTGCCTGATGGGGCTTACGCGCGAGCAGGCGCTTGAGTGCTTTGCGAGCGACGACCTGATCGGGATCGGCATGGAGGCGGATGCTGTGCGACGGCGACTGCATCCGGAGGGCGTGGTCAGCTATGCACTAAATGCCTACGTGGATGCGTCGGGGGCCTCTGTGCCGGAGGCTGTTGCGAACGCGCGGGACCGGGGTGCTACGGGGATTGTGCTGTGCGGGTTGGCAAATTTGAGCCTACCGCAGGTGGAGGCCGTGCTTGCCGGGTTCAGCAGGGCCGCTCCGGAGCTGCGACTGGGCATGATGGAAAACGAAGTCGCCGGGTTGGTTGAGCCAGAGGATGCGGCCGGAACGCTGAAGCGCTTTGAGCAGTGTGGTCTGGCGTGGATGGAAGGTGGCGGCGCGGCAAGCTCTTCAGTCCGGGTTCATCGTGCGGCCCACGCGGCCGGGCTCTCGACGGTGGCTTCGCTGCGCTTTGGCGAGGGCGCGCGCAACGAGGACTTCGTGGGGCGGCTGGAAGGCTTTCGGCAGCTGCAGGAAGAAACCGGAGGCGTACGGGCGTTTTCGCTGCGGAGCGCATCGGCGCCAAGCGGCCGGGAGCTGGACGATCCGACTGCAGTCGAGTACCTGAAGACGCTGGCGATCTGCCGCATGGTGCTCGACAACACGGAACATGTGGAAGCAAACTGGGAGCAGCAGGGATTGAAGGTGCTGCAGATGGCCTTGCGTTTCGGCGCAAGCGATGCCGGATCGCTGATCGTGCGCGGCGCGCAGGTGAGTGAGGAAGAGGTGCGCAGGCTGATTCGCGACGCCGGGTTCCAACCCATTCAACGTGATTCTCTTTCTACCGTCCTGTTTTTCAATTAGGCTTGGCGGAGCGGTTAACCATCACACGATGAATCTGGCCAACGATCTGACGAGTGGAGTAGCGCGCACCGTCGCGACTGCGTTGTTTGCCCCGAGAGGTCTGGGGCACTACTGGAAGACACATTACGCGGACAAGACCTTCGAGCATTTGTATCAGCTGGACGGTTTCGATATAGCTCTGCTTATACCGTACTTCCTTGTTATGGTTGTCCTCGCGTTTTATGGGCTGCATCGTTATCAGCTGGTGTGGCTTTACTTTCGAAATAAAAAGAATGTTGCGAAGGGGAGCGAACCGCCGCAACGCTTTGCGCCGGACGAACTGCCGTTCGTGACGATTCAGCTGCCGATCTATAACGAACAGTTTGTGGTGGCGCGACTGCTCGATGCCTGCTGCAAGCTCGAATATCCGCGCGACCGGTTTGAGATTCAGCTGCTTGATGACTCGACCGATGAGACGGTGGAGGTCGCGCGGGAGTTGGCGGAGCGTTACGCCGCGGGCCAGTCGGCACTTGCGCCGCAGCCAATTTTTTACGTGCATCGGGAAAATCGTTACGGCTACAAGGCGGGTGCTCTCGATGCAGGCCTGCAGACCGCGCGAGGAGAGTTTGTCGCGATCTTCGATGCGGACTTCGTGCCTCCGCGGGACTGGGTGATGAAGGTGATCCACCACTTTGCGGAGCCGGAGATCGGCATGGTGCAGACGCGGTGGACGCATTTGAATCGTAACTACAGCTTCCTGACCCAGGTAGAGGCGATCTTACTCGACGGGCACTTTGTGCTGGAGCATGGAGGGCGCAGCCGCGCCGGTGTGTTCTTCAATTTCAACGGAACGGCGGGGATGTGGAGGAAGAAGGTCATCGGCGAGGCGGGCGGCTGGCAGCACGATACGCTGACCGAAGACACGGACCTGAGTTACCGCGCGCAGCTGATTGGTTGGAAGTTCAAGTACCTGCAGGATGTGGAGTGTCCAGCGGAGCTGCCGATCGAGATGACGGCGTTCAAGACGCAGCAGGCGCGCTGGGCCAAAGGACTGGTGCAGACCGGAATGAAAATTCTACCCAGACTGATGCGGAGTGACGCGCCGTTTCATACAAAGCTGGAAGCCTGGTATCACCTGACGGCTAACCTGAGCTATCCGCTGATGATTGTGCTGAGTACGCTGCTGATGCCAGCGATGATTATTCGGAGTTACCAGGGCTGGATGCAGATGATGTTGATTGACTTTCCATTGTTTATGGCTAGTACGATGTCGGTAGGCTCGTTTTATCTTGTAAGTCAGAAGGAGTTGTTTCCGGATCGCTGGTACAGGACCTTTCTTTACTTGCCTTGTTTGATGGCACTTGGCGTAGGCCTTACCGTGACGAATACGAAAGCTGTGCTGGAGGCTCTTCTCGGGGTGAAGAGCGCGTTTGCACGAACACCGAAATATAAGGTTAACAAGAAGGGCCAAAAGACGCAGGCGCAGAAATACCGCAAGCGGTTGGGATTCATTCCCTGGATTGAGCTTGCCATCGGGACTTACTTTGCCTGTACGGTCTGGTATGCCGTGTCAAGCGAGAATTACTTCACTGTGCCGTTTCTGCTGCTGTTTGTCTTCGGCTACTGGTACACGGGGCTGCTTAGCCTGTTGCAAGGACGCTTTGAGCGGCAATCTCCCGGGCGCGGGCAGGCTCATGAGAAGCCTTATCCGGTCGGAATATAGGTGGTTTGTGGTGAGTGTAGCTGCTTTTAGAAGTGACAAGCAGTCCTCTGCTTGTGGAAGAGGTTCAGCTTTAGGAGCAATGCTGGAAGAGATAGAAACGCAAAGAGACCCGACTCTTAGAGTCGGGTCTCTTTGGGCTTTTGCATTTCCGGTTAGAAGCGGATGCCAAACTTGATCGGAATATAGGTCGTGCGATTGCTGTTTTGCGGGAAATCGTTGTATCCGGCGTAAGAGTTGAGTACGGTTACAGAGCTGTTGTACGTAATACCGGTACGTTGTGAGTTGTCCACAAACACGTAGCGAGCTTCGGCGTAGAGACGCTGATTGGAAAACTTTGAAGGCTTATAGGTGAGACCAAATCCGCCATTGAATCCCGGAGCGTTCGATGTGTAGTGATCGAAGTTTTGATTCTGCTCGTACTCAATCGGTCCGAAGAGAGTTTCGACTGCGCCGATGGTCGGAACGGTAAATGTAGTTACCTTGTGGTAGAACCCTACTCCGACGACACCGTACGCTCCGAGTTTGTCACCCTGGTAGAAGTTGTAGGTAGGATCGACCGTAAACGACCAGATGTGGTTGCTTCCATCCAGTCCTGAGATAGGACACAAGCCAGCCGCCGCATCCGCCGCTGTGCAGTAGTAGTTATAGAGGTTCTGCTGGCTGCCGAGTGTGGCACCATTGATTCCGAATTTATCCCAGTCGAATTGCAGGTTGACGCTGAACTTCTTATTGAAGTTACGCCCAGCACCTACCTGAAAGCCATAACTCGTATTGAAGTAATGGTAGGTATCTCCTACTGGCAGAGTGAGACCAACGCCGGCCAGGAAGCCGTATTTACTTGATCCGTCCGAATTGTGACTGCTGTCGTTATAGCGGGGGCGGCCGTAGCGACGGCGCGGAGGAGGCTGGGTGGAAGAGGGATCGACTGCGAGACCGAGGTGCTCGGCTGTGGACGGGTCGACGCCATCCAGCGACGAGGAGGACGAGCTATAGTCGACGCCAGCGTGGTAAGCAAGATCGAGCGTGCCGGGCGTCCTGTTTGCGGCGAGCTGCACCGATGGTTCCGTTTCCATAGTATTTCCCGCGGCGAAGTTCTGTGCCTGCAGGGCGAACGTGGAAGTCAGTACAAGTGCGGAGAGCGCCGAAAGCCGGCGGGCAAACCCAGAAAGACGGGGTGTGCGGAATAACGTCATGTTCATCTAGAAAACTCCCTGAAGCTGCTGTTCCGTTCTGATGTTATAACCCGAAGCCAACATGGTTGTTGTCGTGTTGGACGTCAGAAAATGCCAAACGGTCTACTTTACGCGAAGGGACTGTTGTCGAGAAATAAAATGCGGCAACAGGGAAACCCCGACTTCCGAGTGGAAGAAGTCGGGGCTCGATTGAAGTGAAGAGGTTTAGTGGATGTCGAACTGCTCAGGATGGAGGCTCGGATCGGACTTGACCAGGATCGTCTTGCCAACCATCTCCTCCATCTCCTGCAGCCAGTGGGAGGAGGTGGATTTAAGCTGCTTGACGACCTCCGGATGGACCCGCAGCATGACGTCTCCACGGTCGAGATGCTTGTGCATTTTACGCATTTCGACGTAGATGTCGTTGCAGATGGTGACCGGCGATTTGGTCATGCCGGTTCCCGCGCAGATGGCGCAGGTAGAGGACAAGGTGCGCTCGAGGGATTGCTTGACGCGCTTGCGCGTGATGGCGACGAGGCCGAAGTCGTTGAACGGGAGGATCTTCGAGGGTGCGCGATCGGTCTTCAACTCGTCTTCGAGCGCGGCCATCACCTTGTTGCGGTTTTTGCGCTCATCCATGTCGATGAAGTCGATGATGATGATGCCGCCGAGGTCGCGTAAACGAATCTGCCGGACGATCTCGGGAATGGCATCGAGGTTGGTCTTGACGATGGTGTCTTCGAGCCGCGCGGTTTTGCCGACGAACTTTCCGGTATTGATGTCGATGGCGACCAGGGCCTCGGTCTGATTGATGACGATGGAGCCTCCGGACTTGAGCCAGACCTTGGACCGGAGCGCCTTGTTGATCTCCTCGGTAATGCCGAACTGCTCATAGAGCGGCGTGTCCTTGGTGTAGAGCTTGACGCGGCGGATGAGCGAGGGCTGGAAGCGCTGGAGGAAGCGCAGGACGCGCTCGTACTCGGTTTCAGTGTCGACCCAGATGGCCGAGAAGGTGTCGGTGACCTGGTCGCGCAGGACGCGCTCGACCAGATTGAGGTCGTGGTAGATGAGGGCGGGAGACTTTGAGGATTCGGAGCGCGCCTTGATGTCGGCCCAGAGATTGAGCAGGAAGCGGAGGTCGGAACGGAGTTCCTCTTCGCTGGCCCCGGCGGCGGCGGTGCGCACGATAAAGCCTCCGGCGGCTTCCCCCTTTTCGGAGAGGAGGATGTCGCGCAGCCGGCGGCGTTCGGTGTCCGACTCAATTTTGCGGGAGACGCCGGTGTGGTGGACGGTGGGCATGAAGACCAGAAAGCGGCCGGGGAGCGCGATGTGCGAGGTGATGCGCGCACCCTTCTTGGCGATGGGCTCCTTGGCGATCTGGCAGAGGAGCTCCTGACCGGGCTTGAGCAACTCCGAGATGGCGGGCAGGTTGGTGGCCTGGGAAGAGGCGCGATGGCCGCCACCGCTTCCTTCGCGGCGTCCGCGGTCGCCGGAACTTCCGGAGCGCCGGCTGCGGTCTCCGCGACGTCCATCCCGGCGTCCGCGGTCCTCACGCCGGGGCTCGTCGCGCCCACCGCCGTCGCGTCGGGGCTCGCGTGCTTCGGAGGAAGCGCCGGGTTGTGCGGAGGTTTCTACTTCGGTAGCCGCAACTTCGGAATCGGGGAAGCTTCCGTAGGGCGAGTCTTCGAGCTCTTCAGCGGTCTCGCTGCCGACAGCATCGTTTTCTTCGGAGGGCTCGAAGTCTTCATCCTCATCCTCTTCTGCGCTCTCGTAGCTCTGGTCTTCTTCAAGGAAGTCTTCCTCGAAGTCGTCGCTCTCCATCTCGACCGCACGGGCACCCGTAATCTCGTCGATAGACCGTTCGCGCAAGATGGCACTGAGATCAACCGCGCCTTCAAACGTCTCTTCTTCAGGGTGTCCGGCGCTGGCCTGGAGCGACAGAAGCGGCGCGGAAGGCACTTCGTCCTCTTCGAGCAACTCCTCTTCTTCGAGCAAGCCGTCTCCGGGTGCGAATGAGGATGCGGGAATGGTCTGGTCTCCGGCAATCGCGTCAGCCGCGACCGGCATGGTGGATTGCGGCTCGCCCTGCGCGGAGGCAGAGGGCGCGACCAGATCCTGGGTCATGAGGCTGAAGGGCTCAGACTGCATCTCGCCCGAGGCATTGATGGAGGTGAGGTCGTGCTCTACGGGCTCGGCTTCTGGAAGGTGCTCGAGGGCCGCGTTTGCAAAGGTTTGATGCGGCGGTGGCTCGACCTCCTGCGTGGAGGTCCACTCCGGCAGGACGCTGGCTTCGGGGGCGTCGAGGCTTTCGGGAAGGAAGGTTGCAGGTTCTTCCGTGGTCGCTGGCGCGGACTGGCGGAACTCGCTGGGAGGAACCGGGTCGATGCGGAAGGAGGCGGAGCCTTCGGTGGGTTCAAAGTCCTCCTCGGGGACGATGCGCTCCGTGGCTTCCGGGTAGGTCTCTCCCACGGCGGACAAATCGTCGGGGCGAGGCGGAGGCGGAACCATGGTGGTGTCGAGCGGAGTAACGAGGGAACTGGCCGGGAGGTGCGCAGGATCGGTCAGGTAGGTGGGGGCAAGGACCTCCGGGCTGGCGTCCGGAGCAGAAGGAGCCTGGTAGGCCGGCTCAGGGGAGACTGGAGCCGCAGCCTCAAAGTGAGGTGTGCTGACCGGTTCGCGGAACGGCCGAGCACCGCGATCGCCGCGGTTGCGATCCTCTCCCCGGTTGCGATCTTCTCCCCG
>CAXTQE010000051.1:0-1797 GCA_964246225.1 uncultured Acidobacteriaceae bacterium
ACTTCGAGCGGTCCCAGGATCTGCAGGGGAGCGTTGCGCGATTGCGGGGCGAAGATGGCCTGGCGGGCGATGCGGGTGAGGGCTTCGAGTGCATTGGCGACCGTTGGCCAGGATGCGTTCTGGCGGAAGTCGAGCGTCGCAAGCTCGTCGAGGGCGCTCTCCCAGCGGCGGCGGATTTGTGCCACAGCGGAGTCGGCGGGAACCGCACGGGTCCAGCCAGCCGCGTCGAGGAGGGCGGCAAATCGCTCGGCATGCGCGGCGTAGGACTGCTCCAGGCTGGCTGAGAGGGCCTCCTGTTTTGCCGCGCCGAGACGCCGAAGAAGCTCTGGAGCGACGGCGGACCGGTCCAGGAGCGAGAGGGCCTGGTCGAACGACAGCTCGGGCCTCAGCAGAGGCGTGGTACGCAGATCGAACGCATCGAAGCGCGCCACGGCGTCCAACTCGTCCGGACGCTTTAGAAACGGCGAGAGCAGAAGGTGACTCAGGCGTTCAAGCGACAAGGGACCGAGCGACCAGGCGAGCAGATCGAGCGCAATGGCACCCGGGCCGGTTTCGGCGAGTGGTTGGCCGAGAGAGAACTCGAACGGCGGCGGGGTGGTCTCGGAGGCAGGGTGCAGGTGCTCGCTGAAGACCCGTTCGAGCAGCGGCTTGAGATTTGCCAGGTCGGGTACGACGAGAGCGAGGCGGGCCGCGGGGTTGGCTTCGAGGTGCTGCCTGGCCCAGTCGGCGGCGGCCAGGAGCTCCTGGCGGGGATCGGCGGCGACATGGAGGGTACCGGAGATGCGGGTCGTGGACGTCTCGGCCTCTTCCACGAGGATTCCGGCCTTCGCCAGGGCGTCAAAGAACAACCGGTGGGCTGGAGGAAGATGATCGAAATCGACCATCAGAAGCGTGGTGTAACTTAGCCGGAGCTCGCCGCGGGTGAGTGCTGCGCGCAGGGCTGAGGGTAGCTCGGCGGAGGTGAGGAAGAGCTCGCGGCCGCAGAGGCGGGAGAACTGGCGCGCCCAGCGCTCGAAAGCGCGAGTATCGGTGGAGGTTTGGAACTCGGCATCCTCGAGGCTGCCGCCGTGGAGGTGCAGCAGCTGCCAGGCGCGTGCAGCCAGCTCGGCAAGCGTGTCGACGGAGCGCACGGAAGAGAGGTCGGCATCGGCGGCGATGATCTCGCGCCAAAGAGTGTGCTGCTGGGTGGAGTTGAGCAGCGGCCGGGTTTCCGTGCCATCAAGCAGGAGCTGGTGCCAGAGGCTCGCGAGCCAGGTCTGGAGCGGCTGGATGTTGGCGGTCTCCCAGCGGGTGTGTCCAGCATCCTTCTGAGCGGCGTCAAACGCGGAACGAAGGACGCGGGAGGCACGCTGGTTGGCGGTCACGACCAGGGCACCGCGACGGAGAGCGTCCGTAACGGCGGCCGGCATGCCGGGAGGAGGGCCGGCCGTGCGAGCGGCTTGCATAGTCTCGTTATACGCCGGGGTGGACTGGAAATCGGGGTACCGATCCTGCGTGCGAGGCGGCGGCCGGCGGACGAAAGGTAAGCGCGAGCAGGAGGGCCGCGGCAGCCACCGGCAGGGTGAGCGCGATCTGCAGGGAGCCCGTATGGGTGGAGACGAGGCCCATGAGCCAGGGCAAAGTTGCGGCTCCGATGCCGGACGCGGCCAGGATCAGCCCCGCCTGGTTGGCTGACGGTCTTTGCTTCATAACAAGCGCGAAGGTGGCTGGGAAAACGGGCGCAAGGGTAAAGCCGAGCAACACGGCCAGGCTGGCGATTGTTGCGGCGGTGTGCGCGACGGCGAGCGCGGCTGCGAG
>CAXTQE010000051.1:1897-23688 GCA_964246225.1 uncultured Acidobacteriaceae bacterium
GAGAGAGTTGGGTGCGGAGGTCGCAGTCTGCGCGGCGAGAACGGGTGCCCTGCGGAGTTGCACGGCGCAGGCTAAGCCGAGCAGCAGGGTGCCGAAAGCCAGGCTGAGCAGTGGCACGGCTACGCCGAAGCGGCTGGCGACCCAGGCGGCGGAGAGCGGAGAGAGCAGGGCACCGAAGCTCCAGGAGAAGTTCAGCCAGGAGAGTGTCGAGCTGGTGCTGGAGGAGGCGGAGCTTCGGCGCGCAGCCAGGATGTTTGTGCAGGAGATGGTCCGGCCGATGCCGAAGCCACCGACCAGCAGCCCCGTCAGGCCCAGGGCAAACTGCGGCGCAACGGCGAACACGAAAAAACCCGCGGCTGCCGCTGCCAGTCCAGTCACCAGGCTGCGGCCGAGGCGCGCGGAGACAGTGCTTCCGCCGAGGGTCGCGCCGCAGAACTGGGCCAGCGGGAGGAGCCCGGATTGGGCGTCCGCCAAGTGCCACCGCCGGCTGAGCAGAGGCAGGATGGGCCCAAGCAGCATGGTTCCGAGCCCCGCCAGCAGAAAGGCCGCATGCAGCAGCGGCAGGGTAGGGACAGAGGCCGCCTGCGCGGTTTCCGGTGCGGTCAACGGGTCGCGCTCGGCAAGCGGCATGCAGCCATTATCATCACGGAATGAGAGTTGTGCCGTGGATGCTTGGGGTTCTGCTGGCGGGGACGATGGCCGGATGCCGGGCCGGCTCACCGGGGGAAGCCGGGAGCGGCCCGGGACAAGCGGAACAGAAGGCCTATCACTTACGGGGCAAGATCGTGTCTACCGATGCGGCGACGGCGCACGTCACGGTCAACCACCAGGCCATCCCGGGTCTGATGGATGCGATGACCATGCCCTATAAGGTGGTGGACCCGAGCACACTCAGCGAGCTGCATCCGGGCGATGTGATCACGGCGCGCGTCCTTGTCGATCCGAGCCCCGATGGGCCCACCCATGCGCGGCTCGATAACATCGTCATCGTGGCGCAGGCGCGGCCGGACTACCAGCCGGCCGTGGCCTACCATGTTCCGGCTCCGGGAGATGTGGTTCCCGACTTTCACCTGCTCAACCAGAGTGGCAAGCAGATTCATCTGGACCAGTTTCGCGGGAGAGCGGTGCTGCTGACGTTTATCTACACGCGTTGCCCGCTTGCGGATTTTTGCCCACGCATGAGCCGCAACTTCGCGGAGATCAATAAAGCCCTGGCGCTCGATAAGGCGCTGTACGGCAAGACGCATCTGCTCAGCGTCAGCTTCGATCCGAAGTCCGATACGCCCACCGTTCTGCGGAGCTATGGTGGCGCGCACACCGGGCGTTTTACGGATGAGGATTTCGCCCACTGGGATTTCGCCGCGCCGTCCTTGCCTGAATTGCCAAAGGTGGAGCAGTACTTCGACGTGGGAGTGACAGGAAATTCAGTCGACCCGTCCTCCATCCAGCACTCGCTCTCGACGGTGTTGATCGGCAAGGACGGCAAGGTGATCGCGTGGTACCCGACCAACGATTGGAAGGTGGCCGAGGTGCTGGCGCAGCTGAAGGCCGCCGCGGCTGCTTGAGCTCGCGTATTCTGAGGTGTACCTAAGATTTTGGAGGATGGCAGATGGGCAGGTTGACCATGGTCTTTGGAGTGCTGCTGCTGCTGGTGGGCGCAGGCGCGTTTGCCGTGCTGGGACATCATCCGCACACGCTGATTCCGGCAGCCTTCGGTCTGGTGCTTCTGGTCCTGGGCGCGCTCGCGAACTCAGCCGACACCAGACGGCGAATGCTGTTGATGCATATCGCGGTGACGGTGGGGCTGCTCGGGTTCCTGGGTACGATTCCGGGGATCGTCGGGGTCATCCAGATGGCGTCCGGGCATGCCACGGCGCGACCGGATGCGGCGCGGGTGCAGGCCATCATGGGCGCACTCTGCCTGGTCTTCGTGCTTGTGTGTGTGCGTTCCTTTATCCAGACCAGGCGGCAGCGCGTAGTTGAAATTTAAACATGACTCTAAGCTAAAGAAAATGCGGCTGATGCCGATAAGGTAGGAAGGAAGATTATGGCAGGCTCGCTTAGTTTCGGTGGAGGTGTACCCGCGGGCGATCGGCCTTCGCGCGGCACAGGCAAGGCGACTACGGCGGCCCTTACCGCGGCGCGGCCGAAGCCCAAACTAAGCAAGGTGATGCCGGAGATCTGGAAGCTGGTCAAGCCGCGCAAGTGGCTGATAGGCGGCAGTTTCCTCATCATGATCGTCAACCGCGCAACCTCGCTCGTCTTGCCGGGCTCGACCAAGTATCTGATCGACAACGTCATGAACAAGGGGCAGCTCAATCTTCTGCCCATCATCGTCGGAGTGGTGGTGGCGGCTACCATCCTGCAGGGTCTTACCTCCTATGCACTCACGCAGCTGCTTTCAAAAGCCGGGCAGCGGCTGATCACGGATCTGCGTAAACAGGTGCAATCCCATATCGGCCGGCTCTCGGTGTCGTTCTTTGATGAGAACCGGACCGGCACCTTGGTCGCTCGCATCATGACGGACGTGGAAGGCGTGCGCAACCTGATAGGCACAGGCATTCTGGACTTCTTCGGGGGCGTGCTGACGGCCGTCTTTGCCTTTTGCGTGCTGATCCGGCTCAGTGTAGAGATGACGCTGCTAACGTTCGCTGTTATGGCGATCTTCGCGCTGATTCTACGGCGAGCGTTCAAGACCATTCGGCCCATCTTTCGCGAGCGGTCAAAGATCAACGCGGAAGTGACGGGCCGGCTGACGGAGTCGCTTGGCGGCGTGCGTGTCGTGAAGGGCTACCACGCGGAGGAGAGCGAGGCGGAGGTCTTCGCTACGGGGGCGCACCGGCTGCTGTCCAATGTGATCTCATCGCTTACGGCGCAGTCAATGATGGCGCTTGCGTCTACCAGTGTGCTGGGCGTGGTGGGCGCGCTGATCATGTATCTGGGCGCCCACCAGGTGGTTGCGCACAAACTGACCACCGGCGGCTACGTGCAGTTTGTGGCATTCCTGGCGTTTATGGTTGCTCCGATCGCGGGGCTGGTCTCGATTGGAACGCAGCTGACGGAGGCGCTGGCAGGGCTGGACCGAACGACCGAGATCCTGGGCGAGCGTGAAGAGGATGGCGATCCAAAGCGGCGCATCGAGCTTGGCGCATTGCACGGTGAGGTGCGGTTCGACGACGTTGTGTTCGAGTACGAGCCGGGCAAGCCTGTGCTGCATGGCATCAGCTTCGACTCGCAGCCCGGAACGGTGACCGCGCTGGTCGGCTCGAGCGGGTCCGGCAAGTCGACGATCATCTCGATGATCTGCGGATTCCATAGTGCCTCCGGCGGTGAGATCGACGTGGACGGGATCGACCTGGCGACAGTGAAGCTGGGCAGTTACCGGGAGCAGCTTGGCGTCGTGCTGCAGGAAACTTTTCTTTTCGATGGAACGATTGCCGAAAACGTGCGGTTTTCGCGGCCGAGCGCAACCGAAGCACAGCTGCTGGAGGCTTGCCGGATTGCGCGGGTAGATGAGTTCGCCGAGCGTTTTCCCGAGGGATACGACACGATTGTGGGCGAACGTGGAGTCAAGCTCTCTGGCGGTCAGCGGCAGCGGATCTCGATTGCGCGGGCGATCCTGGCCGATCCGCGCATTCTAATTCTCGATGAGGCGACCAGTTCACTCGACTCCGAATCGGAAGCGATGATTCAAGGAGGCCTCAGCTTCCTGATGCGGGGACGGACGACCTTTGTCATCGCGCACCGACTTTCTACGATTCGCAAAGCAGATCAGATCTTGGTGGTGGAGAAGGGAAACATCGTGGAGCGCGGCACCCATGAGTCGCTGTATGCTTCGGGAGGCCGCTACTTTGATCTGTATACGCGGCAGCATGGCTTGGAGATGAACCTGTTTCTCGCGCCCGGCGAGGGGGACAGAGTCGCGGCGACCGCGGCGGGCTGAGCCGACAAAAAGAATAGCTTGCGGCCCTTCTTAGTTCGGTGTGGGAACGCGTTCGACGGAATCGAGGACGAGAGCTTCCACAGACACCTTTTGCGGCTTGAGCAGAAGACCTGTTGCCTGCGTCAGGGCTGCATTCAGTGAAGGAAGCGTACTGTCGGCGTCTGACTCGATCTGGTAGAGAAAGTCGATGTCGTAGCTGCCGGTAAGGGCGGTTTGGTCGGCGACGGGAAAGCCGGCAGCAGGAGTGAGGTATTTGGCCAATTGAGCCATGGACCAGTTGGATCCACGCATTTGACCCGGGCTGACGTTGATGCGGAAGCCGGGAAAGTGATCTCCCTTCGTAGGGGTAAGGTGTGAGCCGTTTGCGCCCACGACAAGAGCGTATCCCCGGCTCGAGCGCATCTCGATGTGAGCGACCAGATGGAAGCGCTGCTGAAGCAGGTTCTGGAGACGCGGCTTCAACTCGTCCCGGCTTAACTTCACCCCTTCTTCGGGCCTGGCGTCTATGTCGTAGAGGTTGGTTTCGAACCAGCCAGGCTTATTGACGATTTGACTGCTGTAGACCCCGTAAGCCAGTTGACAGAGAAGCGCGAGGGATACGTGGGTTGCGGTAAATCGTCCAGTGCCGGGAGGACTCCAACTGCCCGTGTTGGGGTCGGCTTGCGGAGCGGGTTTGACCGTGGCAATTTCAAAGGCAGCGCCTGGAGTTTGCGCCGTTGCTGGAGGAACATAGGAAAGGAACAAAGAAACGAGCAAAAGCTTACAAAAGTGATGGAGCCAGACAGGTCTGATCATTTGGCGGTTGAGCGTGCAGAAAGTGAATGGAGTGGCCGTGGACCTCATTTGTGCAGTCTCCCACCGCGTGTGTCTAAGAGTAAGCAATGTTCGCGAGAGCAGGTTGAGTCAGCCGCCACAGTACCACAGTCCCTAAGACCTTCCACGAAACGTCGTGAGGGTACGCCGGAGCGGATCCTTTGTGAAGCACCCAAAAACCCTCTATAGCATCCGGAATCCAGATCCGGAGTAACTCTCGGTACAGCTTCCCATGATCCTCACTGAATGGAACGAAGAAGAGATGCGCGAGGTTCCCGTTGCCCCTCCCGTTCGCCGCGGACGAGGCCTTGCCTCCGGTCTGCGTGAGGATCTCAATCGGCGTAACCGTACCCTCGCCGCGGATAAACCGCACGAGCTTACCCGCGGAGCCACGCCCTCGGTCATCTACGCTCCGAATGTCCTCAGTCACGGCAATTTTCTT
Source organism: uncultured Acidobacteriaceae bacterium (assembly GCA_964246225.1). Lineage (GTDB taxonomy): Bacteria > Acidobacteriota > Terriglobia > Terriglobales > Acidobacteriaceae > Edaphobacter. The sequence continues at coordinate 7,096 of CAXTQE010000051.1, forward strand.
GACGCCTCCTATCGCCGCATTCTCGCCCATCCGGCCTGGGCCAGCCGTCTCTCCAAGGCCCACACCGCCAAACGCCAAGCCCGCCGCATCGGCCACGACGAGGAGGTACGTCCCTGGTGCGAGCTCGACACGGCCACCAGTTCCGACGCCCTTCTGATGAACATCTTCTGCTACCCTCGCATCCTTCGCGGTCCTCGGCTTCGCACTCTGCTCGGAGTCGCTGCAGATGACGTCCCGACCTTCGGCTATAAGCCCCGCATCGACCTCGATGCCACCCATAAGGACCGCACCGAAATCGACATGCGTCTCGGTTCCTTGCTTGTGGAAGCCAAGCTGACCGAATCCGACTTCCAGTTCGCTCCTGCCGGCCTGATCGAGCGCTATCCCGGCTTCGCCGAGGTTTTCGACCGCGACCTTCTCCATCTCACCCGGCGCGGCATTCGCTCCTACCAGCTTCTTCGCGGCGTCCTGATCGCGCAACGGGAGGCCGCTCTCTTTTGCGTCTTTCTCGATGCCCGCCGGTCTGACCTCATCGAGGACTGGTATAGCATCATGCGCGCTGTTCGCAGCTCAACCCTGCAGGCCCGGCTCCGCGTTCTTACGTGGCAGGAGATCGCCTCGACGCTTCCGCCGATCCCCCGCACCTTTCTCGCTGAAAAGTACGGTATCTTTGCGACAACTCGCGCCCATGAAGCTTTGCTTCGTCAAAGAAGCTGAAGCCTTCGCTACCGTCTGGTGGGGGCTCAAGCTTCGATCGCAATCTCCGCTCGGCAGAAACACTTTGCGGCACAATGGAGAGGAAAGGGGGCGTGCATGACCAGGCAAGGCCGATGGATCGCAGTCTCAGCCGGGCTCCATGCGCTTGTGCTCGCGGTCTTGCTGCGCGGCAGCCACATCCGCATTGCGGCCATTCCGCATCCCGGCAGCCGCGAAGGCACGCACCTCGCCCTCGTCTACCACCCGGGCCGTTCCGCGGCAGCCACGGCGCAAGCTGCCGTCCAACCGGTCGACACCCCCCTGTCCCACCAACTGAAGCTCAAGCCCGCTCCGGCAAAGCCGGCTTCCACGGCAGCACCTTCTCCGAGCACCGCAGCGGCGTCCTCGCAGGGCAATAACGCTCTTGGCGCGGGCAACGTAACCGTGGCCCTGGCCACCTACTTCCCCTGGCCCCGGCCCGACCTCTCCATCCTTCCCCACGGCACCCGGGGCGATGTCATCGTCGACATCACGATCGACCAGCAAGGCAAAATCGTCGAGACTCAGGTGGCCCAAAGCATGGGTTCGGCGATCGACAGCTCTGTGCTCTCCACGATCCAGACCTGGACCTTCAAGCCCGCCACCAAGGACGGCGTTGCCGTGCCGAGTGAGCAGGAGCTGCTCTTTCACTTCGAGCACGCCTGATCCGCGGCATTCCGGTCCGGCGACAACGGTGCCGGTGTCCCTTCTTCCAGCTGCATTTCGCATTCCCGTTCAGCAGGCACGTTGTCGTGCCTGACTTCTCAGCTCTTGCTGATGGTTGACCGGGGTGTGTTCAGGCGAGCACAACCGGCCCTGGAGGTAGCCATGTTGGACGAACTTGTTGCTTTTCTTCTTTCCCTGGGCATTGTCGGAACGCTTATCGCGTGGGGCTTTGCGTGCGGGGTGTGGCACCGGCAGGATCAACAGGACGAGAGCTCATCCTCCTCGCAGTCCTTCCGTGAAAGTTCGGCTCACCTTGCAAAGTGGTGGAAGGAGTAAGCGGCTTTTGCCCGGAATGCCGGAGCGAGGACGACTGCGGCTATCGCCTACAACGAGCGGAAAGGGGAGCCACTGCTGCATTCTGCGCTTAGGCTATGGGCACGTGTTCTCTGCAGCTGATTCTCTGCTCTTGCGCTAGGAACTATTCCGAAGCAATGAGTTGGATGCCGCAGATTTCCTTCGTAGTGGAACAGATCTTCGAGGCGTTTGCCTGAAGATCTTTTCGGTACCAAGCTAACTCCCGGGCCCCTGTCGTGTTTCGCAAATGAAGGAGCGAAGGTTCTCCGTGTCTGGAGGAGCAAAGGGTGGCAATGGGAAGTTCCCAGGAGACGATTGAAGAAGTGTTCGAAGCGGCGCTGGCTCTGCCTGTGCAGCAGAGAAGTGCTTTTTTAGCAGAAGCCTGCACCGGCAGCGCTGATTTGAGAAAAAGTGTTGAAGAGCTGCTAGCGCTGGACGAACAGGCGGGCAGCTTTCTTCGCACCCCGCTCTTGCCGGAAGCGAACACGTCCTCGCCCAGCCTGGAGGCCTCCGGGAGCGCGTCCTCCTCGCTTCCCACCGGGTGCGTGCTCGCCGGTCGCTTCACGCTCCATCGTTTCCTCGCCCGTGGAGGCATGGGCGAGGTGTATGAGGCCTGGGACCAGAATCTGCAGGAGCGCGTAGCTATCAAGATCATTCGCCCCGACCTGGCCGCGAACGCGGAGGTCATCGAACGCTTCCGGCGAGAGGTTCGGCAGGCGCGAGCCATCTCTCATCCCAACGTCTGCCGGGTGCACGAGATGTTTTGTGACGAAGGTCTGCCGGCGAGAAAGATCTGGTTCTTCAGCATGGAGTTTCTCGACGGTCATACGTTGAGTGAACACCTCCGGCACTTCGGTGCGCTTCGGCCGGAGCGGGTTGCGGAGCTTATCCGGCAGATTCTTCACGGCTTGATCGCCGCGCATGCTGTTGGAGCGATTCATCGGGATCTGAAGACGGGCAACATCATGCTGGTCAGCAGCGGTCCGGGACGTCTGCGCGCAGTGATTACGGATTTCGGGCTTGCGCTGAATGTGCTTCGTCCGGATGCCGGTCTCGAGGAGCGTGCGGGACAGGGAACGCCTGCGTTCATGGCCCCGGAGCAGCGGGCTACGGGCAAGGTGACTGTGCAGGCGGATCAGTACGCGCTCGGCGTGATCATGCACGAGATGCTCACAGGATCGCGCGTGACGCGGCGAGATGCGGAGCGAAGTGGAGCGACGCAGCGGGGCAGTATCGTGCCAGGGACACTTTGCTCCCCCTGGGACAAGATCGTCAGCCGCTGCCTGCAAGTCAAGCCGCAGGATCGCTTTGAGAGTCTGGAAGAGCTGCTGATGCTTCTGCGTAAGAAAGAAAGATCGAGTCACAAAGGCTGGTACCTCATGCTGTCCTGCATCGCTATCGTTCTCTTGGCTGGATCGTTTATGGGGAGCCGCACGGAGGCGACTTCGCTGGCTGTGCTGCCGCTGAGAAATCAGACCGGCGATGCCACGCAGAACTACCTGAGCGCGGGGGTGAGCGAGGCGTTGACGGACGACCTGGCGCGGATGCCGGGTCTTGAGGTCACGGCCGGAAGCATCGCGCAACGTTATCTGGAACGCAACATCGATCCGGGCGCCGCGGGAAGGGAGCTGAACGTTCACTCGGTGGTCGAGGGTTCGATCACCCAGGATCACGGTGCGCTGCGCGTGCCGATCGAGGTGATCGATGTGCGGACGGGGCGACAGGTGTGGGGCAAGGTGTACGAGAGCAATGCTTCCAACATCGCCGAGCTGCAGCATGAGATCTCGACCGACGTGGCGTATCACCTGAAGGTTCCGCTCGACGCGAACACGACGGCGCGGCTGGAGCGGCAGTACTCCGCCAGTGGAGGCGCCTACGATTTCTATCTCAGGGGCAGATTCCACCTCTCGCAGCGAACGCCGGATGCGCTGCGAGCGGCGGTGGTGGACTTCGAGCAGGCGCTGGGGGCCGACTCGCGCTATGCGCCGGCGTATGCGGGGCTTGCTGACTGCTATAGCCTGATGGCGTACTACGGTTTGGAGAGGGAGATTCCGCTGCTTGAAGACGCGATGAAAGCGTCTCAGCAGGCTCTGGAACTCGACAGTACGTTGGGCGAGGCGTATGCGTCGCGTGCTCTTGCCAGAACACTTTTGAACTTCGACTGGAAGGGTGCTGAGGAGGATTATCGGCGTGCGATTGAGCTGAATCCAAATTACCTTCCGGCTCACACTTGGTACGGACTACTTTTACTAAGTCCCTTGGGACGACATGCTGAAGCTGCAGGTCAGATGGCCTACCTCCAATCCGTTGACCCAGACTCACTTGTCTCCACGGTAAGTGAAGCCACGGAAGATTACTTCAGCTCGCAATACGATGAGTCAATCAATTTACTTACAGAACGCTTGAAGCAGTCTCCAGACTTTGAACCCGCCCTTGTGGTTCTGGCGTCTGCTTACCTCGCGAAAGGAGATAATGAATCTGTTTTCAATCTCCTACATGCGCCGAAGAAACGCTTCGCGACTTCAAAATCCGATGCTTTGCTGCTTGCCGTAGCCTTTGTGCGGACTGGGCACCGTGCTGAAGCAATGGCACAATTGGAATCAAATGAGTGGACATTTATCAATGCATCTATACCGTATCAAGCAGCAATGCTTTACGTCGCACTTAATGATTACGCCAAGGCTCTTGACTGTTTGGACCAGGCCTATGAGAAGCGAGAATCTGACCTAGTCTTCCTCAACGTGGATCCGCTTCTAGCTCCGTTACGGACCGAGCCACGGTTCCGTGCGATTGTAGAAAAGATGAAATTCAACAAACCCCTTTGGAAGGAATAATATGGATCGCGAAGCATTACTCGAACATCTTGGTCTAACCAGCGATGAACTAACAGATTTCCTGCATAAATTCGTTAACTTCGAACGCGAGCTCAACCCAGCTCAACTGAAAGTTCTACTTCGTTCCCTTCCTAACCTTGAGCAAGCACGTAAGTCTCTGGGACCAACACCAGAGGACTTGGCTCAACTGTTTAGAGATGAACTGGATCGAGGAGGAGACATGGTGCTGTGCTATTTCGCAGGTGACGGTGGCAACGAAACCTAGAATCAAGGATTGAGAAATCAGTGATATGGACAAAGTAAACGGCCTAGACCGTGTGGTGTCCACAGCCGATACTCTAAGCAGACTGGCTTCAGTCGCCTCATCGCTTGGAGTAACTCGGCTTGCGGACATTACTGGGTTGGACCGGATTGGAATTCCGGTTTATTCCTCCGTCGTCCCTGATTCTCCGGATATGCTTTCCGTCTACTCCGGCAAAGGAGCCAGGCCAATCGATGCGAAGGTGGGTGCCATGATGGAAGCTATTGAGCGGCAGACCGCTATCCGCACTCGGCTGCATTTTGTGGAGGCAAGCTTCACAAGGCTGCGCCAGACTGGGCTAACTCTCGATCCTCGGAGCATCAATCAGCGGCTCAGAGACAACTACTCCGAAGATGCGACTTACTGCTGGAGTAAGGCTTTCGACTTAGTCACTCAGGAGAAATGCTGGGTGCCCTCGAAGTACGCCGGCTTTCTCTGGCGAGAGCTTCCGCACCTATCTCCCTTCGTTACCAACGATACGACCGGCCTGGCTTCCGGCAACACATTCGAGGAAGCGGTCTGTCATGCTCTCTGTGAACTAGCAGAACGCGACGCCTGGACCATGGCTGAGTTAGGCGCGCGGCAGCTTCCTCGGGAACGGCGCTCGCTCGCCTTTGGAGTCGATGATAAGGACGGGCCGGATGACTTCGAGTTATACCCATGCCTGGATCTTCCCGGCGATGATCCGCTCCTCCGGCAGTTCCGACAGACGGGCCTTATGCCGATGGTGAGGGACATCACCTCCAGCCTCGGTGTGCCTACGTTTTTTGCGTCGGTGGTCGATCAAAGTATCGAGGGCGCTCCGATGGCGCATAGCGGCCTGGGCACGCATCCGGATGCGCGGGTGGCTCTGCGCCGTGCCTTGACTGAGGTTGCGCAGTCGCGATGCGTCGATATCCAGGCTACCCGCGAAGATATTCTTCCGTCCGATGCGAAGCGAAGCTCCTTTGCGCTGCACACGCGCCGGCTCACCAAAATCAACCGGAACAGCTGGTGCATCACTCCGTCCCAACGTACGCGCGCATTTAGCGAAGTGCCATCGCACTGCTTTCGATCGGTGAAAGAAGACCTTGATTTTCTGGTGCAGCGCTTCGCCGCGAACGGTTTGAACCAGATCCTCGTGGTCGACTTTACTCCGCACGCCGAGAACTACTCCGTGGTGCGGGTCATCGTTCCCGGGATCGAGCTTTGGGCGACGGACCGCGGCAAACTCGGGCCACGGGCGCATGCGTACTGGCGGGCGCATGTCTGATACGGTTGTGTTTCTTGGCCCCAGCCTCCCCCGGAGCGAGGCTGCGTCGATCCTCGAAGCGAACTACCTGCCGCCAATCCGCCGCGGCGATCTCGCAGCGCTCTCAGAAGAAGTACAGTGGGTCGGAATTGTGGATGGCGAGTTCTACCAAAGCTTGGCCGTGTCCACCAAGGAGATCCTGGTTCTGTTGCGGCGTGGAGTAAGTGTCTTTGGCGCGGCAAGCATGGGTGCGCTGCGTGCCGCGGAGACGTACCCCTTCGGCATGGTCGGCGTGGGACAGATCTTTACGATGTACCGGGACGGCGTGCTCGACGCGGATGATGAGGTTGCCCTCACCTACGATCCGGTCACCTTCAAGAACCTCTCCGACCCGCTCGTCAATCTACGCTACGCACTCAAACTTGCGGTAGAAGCAGGAGTGATTGGAGATGAGGACCGCCTCAACTTGGTCGAACGATTGAGAGCGGTATACTTCCCGCAACGATCGTACCGGGCTTTGCAGGCGCTCTGTCCTGCACTTCTTCCGTTCTTCCGCGACCACGCCGTTGCTGACCTGAAGCGTGAGGATGCCCGGCAGCTTCTGTCTACCATTGCAGCCGTTCAGCGCTTGCAGAAAGGGAGGCAGGGATGATGACAGCGGATGAATCCCACGATGTGACCCACCTGCTGCAGGCAATGCGAGCGGGAGACGAGAAGGCCACCGCACAGCTCTTGCCGATGGTGTATCACGAGCTGCATCGGCTGGCCAAGTCGTACATGCGGCGGGAGCGCCAGGACCACACGCTGCAGGCGACGGCGCTGGTGAACGAAGCGTATCTGAAGCTGGCCCAGGGAGACGTGAACTGGGCCAATCGCGAGCACTTCATCGGGGTTGCGGCGAATGTGATGCGGCGGGTGCTGGTGGACTATGCGCGGCAACACCGGGCGGAGATGCGAGGCGGGGCGCGCAAGCGGGTGGAGTTGGAAGAGGGTCTTGCCATCACGGCGGAAAACATCGATGACGTGCTGATGGTGGATGAACTTCTCGAGCGCCTGAAGACAGATCGTCCGAGGCAGGCCCGGGTGGTGGAGCTTCGCTACTTTGGAGGCTTGTCGTTCGACGAGATCGCTCCTCTGCTTGAGGTCTCTTCCCGCTCAGTGAAGCGGGACTGGGCGCTTGCGAGAATCTGGTTGTTTCAGCAGATGCGGCCGAACCAGATAGCTCCTCCGGAAGCATAGCGTGTCCTCTCTCCTGTGACGGTTCCGCATTACTCAGTGAAGGCGGTCCTAAGGCGGCCTTCATGGAGGATCGTTATGTTCAAGCTTCCCGCTGCTTCACTCTATGTTTTTGTTTCCGCATCTCTCTCCGCGCTTGCCTGCTTTCCAGGGGCGTCGCCCTGCTTGGCTCAAGCCACGAATATGAGAGTCAACGTGCCGTTTGCTTTTGAGGCCGATCAGCAGCACTTCAAGCCGGGCATCTACATCATCCAGATCAATCATGCGTTCCACTCCATGCAGATCATCGGGAGTTCCCAGGCGGGCCAAATGATGTACGTGCCGGACGAGACGTTCCAGCCCGCCGCGCATGGCAAGGTGGTCTTTCATCGGTATGGGTCAGAGTACTTTCTTCGGGAGATCTGGGTAGCCGACAGCAGGAGCCATGTGCACACGCTGCCATCGAAGGCGGAGAAGCAGCTGCAACTTGCTGCGAATACAGCCTTACCCCGCGCGAACAAGGGCGAGGAGCTGGCGCTGACCGAGATGCCGCGCTGAATATATTTGTTTTGGCGGTTCGTCTCTGTCAGTACAAGCAGCATTGAACTACTTGCGGCGAGTCTCTCCAGCGGGCAAACGACGTCTTCGTGGCTCCAGATAAGAGCTTGCTATTCTCATCGCACTGAACCTCGCCGTGAGGATAGCAAGCACTTGAAATCAGCAAGCCTTCAGCGGCCCCGGTGAATGCCGTGGCTTTCAAGCGCATCCATTTCAGCCAGCACGCCGGCTGCCTCGCCTTCGAGAAGCTGCCGCTGCTCGGTGTAATCCTGCTCAGGATATTTCCCCGCGAGGTATTCGAAGTTGAGGTCGCGCAGATTGGCGTAGATGGCATCTTTGCGCTCGGAGAGCGAGTCGGCGCGGGTCTTATCTGCCTGAATGAACGGGTTTCGATCTGGCCAGAAGATGAAGAGAAAGCAGATCAACGTCAGAGTGAGGCCGGCGAGCAGGCTCATCGGTACTCCGTTTCGCGGCGGATCCGGTCGCGCATAGCGTTCTCGCTGGGCGAGTTGGATGAGCGCGTGTCTGGGGAGGGTGCTCCGGCGACAGCCAGGCGCTGCTTCTGCGACCAGAATCGAACGAGCAGCGCAGTGCCAACCGTGCCAAGCAGGAAGATGGCGATGGGAACGATCCAGGCGACGTTATCGAAGCCACCACGAATGGGCGCGGCCAGCACGCTGGCGCCGTACTTGCTCACGAACCAGTTGAGGATAAGCGAGTCGGCTCCGGCACCGTTGGGTCCGGCGAGCTGAGTCTGGAGCTCATCGATCATGCGTGCGGAGTCGGGGCAGCCGACGTGGTTGCACTCGAGCAACACCTGGCCGCAGCTGCAAACACACATCATGTTATGGCCGATGCGGCCGAAGCGGGCACCGGGATCAGAGGAGCCATCGGCGCCGAGCATCACTACGGCCAGCAGACAGACGAGAGCGGAGGCGAACCAGCGCCGGGCGATACGATCAAACATGCTGAGCCTCCGCATGAGCGGGAATTGCGGCAGGAGCCAGGGACTCCCGGCGGCGAGCCGCGACACTCGGCGCAAGAGCGAAGAGCGTACCCGCGATCACGATAAGCACGCCGACCCAGATCCAGGAGATGAGCGGGTTGAGGAAGGCCTTGATGATCGGGCGGTTGGTGTCGGGGTTGCGGCCTTCGAAGATGACGTAGAGGTCACCCTGTGGGGTGGAGTGGAGCGCGACCATGGTGGAGCTGGTTCCGCTGGCGTGGTAGAGGCGCTTCTCCGGAGCGAGCTGGGTGACGTGTTTGCCGTTCTTGGTGACATCGAGCAGGGCAAAGTCCGTATCGTAGTTGGCGTTTGAATCCTGGGTGTAGGACTGGCAGACGAGGCGGTAGGGACCGATGCTCATTTCGTCGTTGAAGCCCATCTCCTGCTCGTGCGATTGATTGAAGGCTCCTCCCGCAATGCCGATGAACATGACCACGATGCCGAAGTGGACCAGGTAGCCGCCGTAACGTCGCGTGTTGCGGCGCATCAGGATGCCGGTGGCGGAGAGGAGATTGGCGCCGGTCTGCGTGCGGACGACGTTGGCTCCGCGCAGGAACTCGGCAGAGATGGCGGTGATGACGCCGGCGGCGAGCGAGAAGGCGAGGAGCGAGAAGAAGGTGGACTGCCAGGCGTCGCCGGCGGTCCAGGGACGCACTCCGCCGATCATCAGGCCAAGGGCTGACACGGCGAAGGCAATGCCGGGAAGGATGAAGTTGCGCCGGATGGAGCGGAGAGACGTGGCACGCCAGGCAAGCAAAGGGCCGATGCCGGTAAGCATCAGGAGAAAGAGGCCGATGGGGATGTTGACTCGGTTATAGAAAGGTGCGCCCACCGTCGTTTTTGTGCCGTCGATATACTCGCTGAGCACGGGAAAGAGCGTGCCCCAGAGGACGACGAAGCAGGCAGCCAGCAGTACCAGATTGTTGAACAGGAAGCTGGACTCGCGGGAGACGACGGACTCCAGGCGGTTTTCGGTGGCGAGATGGTCGCGCTGCTTGAAGTAGGTGAAGAGGCAGACGGCAAGGACCAACGCCATGAAGCCGACGAACCAGTTGCCGATGTTCGATGACGCGAAGGCGTGCACGGAGCTGACGAGGCCGGCGCGGGTGAGCAGCGTGCCCAACAGGGTGAGCAGGAAGGTGGTGAAGATGAGCCAGACGTTCCAGGACTTCATCATTCCGCGTTTTTCCTGCATCATCACCGAGTGCAGAAAGGCGGTGCCGGTGAGCCAGGGCATGAGGCTGGCGTTCTCGACCGGATCCCAGCCCCAGTAGCCGCCCCAGCCGAGGACCGAGTAGGCCCAGTGCGCGCCGAGGAAGATGCCGCAGGTCAGAAACATCCAGGTGACCATTGTCCAGCGGCGGGTGATCGCGATCCACTTCTCGCCGGGATAGCGCATCATCAGCGCTCCGAGCGCGAAGGCAAAAGGAACGGAGAAGCCCACATAGCCGAGGTACAGCATAGGCGGATGAATGACCATCTCCGGATACTGCAGCAGGGGATTAAGGCCAAAGCCGTTGGCAGCCAGCGGTCCAGGCTCGAGTGCAAACGGGGGCGCGGCAAAGACCAGCAGCAGCAGAAAGAAGACCTGGACGGAGGAGAGAATCGTGGACGCGTAGGCGGAGAGGCGTACGTCTACCTTGTGGCGGACACGGAGCACAAAACCGTAGGTGGCGAGCAGCCAGCTCCAGAGCAGCAGCGACCCTTCCTGTCCGGACCAGAGCGCCGAGAACTTGTAAGCGGTCGGAAGTTCGCGGTTGGTGTGGTGAAGGATGTAGCTGAGCGAGTAATCGTTGGTGAAGGCTGCGTACACCAGCGCGAAGGCGGCGCAGGAGACGGCAAGGAAGGTTGAGATGCCGGCCCGACGGGCGGTCTCCTGCAGGCGGGAAGATTGCGCGAGCGCGGCCGTACCGGCGAACTGATGTTGTGAGCGCCACAAGGAGAAGCCGCCGGCAAACAGGGTGTAGGCGCTGAGCATGAGCGCGATCAGCAGCGAGAAACTGCCGAATTCAGGCATGGGGTGCTGATTCATGGGTGCGTCCTGAGCCTCTTCCCATATTCTCTCAGGTTCTGAGCCCGCATCCCGGTTTCCGGGGCCGCTTACCGCACAAAGTCAGGCTCTTGGCGTTCGTCTCACGAAGACAGGGGAAGCGTTTTTACCGGGCCGGGGAGGAGGTGCGTTCCTGATCGACGTCCACATGCGAAAGCAGGCGCTGCACAGTGGCCAGCAGATTGTCCGGCATAAGCGGCTTCAGGCGAAACTGCACGTTCAGACCCTGATACTCATCTTCGGCCTCCTCCAGTCCGCTGATGACGAGGACCGGAATATCCTTGTGCTTCTCCCGGAGGGCGCGGACGAACTCAGCGCCGGTCATGCCGGGCATCATGTGGTCTGTGATGACCATGCAGATCTCAGCCGGGAAGTCGTTGTTTTGGAATTGTTCGAGAGCGCGCATCGGGTTCAGCACGGCGAAGACATAGTAGCCGGCGCGCTTCAAGATGGCCTGGCGAGTGGCGGCCTGCACGGCATTGTCGTCGATCAGCAGAATTGCTGAGGAAGCGTTTTTGCTTGCTTCGTTCTCTGGTAAGTCGCTTCCGGCCATGGGTGCATCTCCTGATTTATGAGCGGCCGCAGAGCTGCTGGGAAATCTGATGCAAGGCAGCCCACGGTGGTTCGCTCTCCCTGGAACGATCGGCTGAAGACGCCAATAGTAGACGATGCAGCAGCAAACAAGTACAGTGCCCGGAGAGATTTCCTCGTGCTCCGGCCGGAAGCTGTGGGAGACTTGCTATGCCGGGTCCCACCTGGATTTGGGGAGACAAAGGGAGTTCATGGATCTTACGAAGGCTGCAAACCTGACCGGGATCGACTGGCTCATCATGCTGGTTTATTTCGTGTTCGTCCTGGGAATCGGCTTTGCGCTGAAGCGGTATATGCGCACGTCCAATGACTTTTTTCTGGCGGGACGGTCCATCCCTGCCTGGGTCTGCGGGCTCGCGTTTATCTCGGCCAACCTGGGTGCGCAGGAGGTGATCGGGATGGGTGCCTCGGGCGCCAAGTACGGCATCATTACCAGTCACTTCTACTGGATCGGCGCCATTCCCGCCATGTGTTTCGTCGGCATCTTTATGATGCCGTTCTACTATGGGTCGAAAGCCCGGTCGGTACCCGAGTACCTGCGCATGCGGTTTGACGAGAAGACGCGAGCCCTCAACGCCTTCTCGTTTGCCATCATGACCGTCTTCTCCTCCGGCATCTCCATGTACGCCATGGCTTTGCTGATCCAGACGCTGGGCTTGTTTCACGGGATTATTCCGGATGCGTATATCTTCCACGTCAGCGTTCTACTGAGCGCAGTGATCGTGCTGGGCTATATCTTCCTAGGTGGCCTGACGAGCGCGATCTATAACGAGGTTCTGCAGTTCTTCCTCATCGTGGCGGGGTTCGCGCCGCTGGTGTGGATTGGGCTCCGCAATGTAGGCGGCTGGCAGGGAATCAAGCAGGCGCTGCCCCCCAGCATGACGCACTCCTGGCGCGGCATGGCGCATGCGAGCACAAACTCGCTCGGCGTCGAGTGGGTCGGGCTGGCCATGGGGTTGGGCTTCGTGCTTTCCTTCGGCTACTGGTGTACGGACTTCCTGGTCATTCAACGCGCGATGGCGGCGGACAGTGAAGTTTCGGCGCGACGGGTTCCGCTGATCGCCGCGATCCCGAAGATGTTCTTTCCGTTTCTGGTCATCCTGCCGGGGCTGATCGCGGTCACGGTGACAAGCCACATGGCGTCCGTGCCAAACGGGGAGGTTACGGCCGCGACCCTTGCAGCGCGGGACGCTGTACAGCCGCTGACGGAGACGGAGTCCCGGGACAAGCACGGCCGCGAAGTTTTGACGCTCGGCAACGTGGCCACGCCGGTGCCGCTTGACGAGGCGCATCCGACCGGCATCATCCCGCTCAAGTACGATCCGCAATCGGGCAAGCAGGTCTTCAACGCCGATGGCACGCCGACCTATAACTATGACCTGGCCATTCCGGTCATGCTGCTCCACTTTTTCCCGACCGGCATCCTGGGGCTGGGCCTGACGGCGCTGCTGGCCAGCTTTATGTCCGGCATGGCGGGCAATGTAACGGCGTTCAACACGGTCTGGACGTATGACATCTACCAGGCATACATCAACAAACGCGGCACCGACGAGCATTACTTGTGGATGGGGCGTGCGGCAACCGTCGGCGGTGTGCTGCTTTCGGTCTGCGCGGCCTACCTCGCGACCAACTTCAACAATATTATGGACGCGCTGCAACTCATCTTTTCGCTCGTCAACGCTCCCCTGTTTGCCACGTTCCTGCTGGGGATGTTCTGGAAGCGAACGACGGGACACGGCGCATTCACGGGTTTACTGGCCGGGACCGGTGCTGCGCTCCTGCACCACGGCTTGACCCTGCCGGCCGATGCGAGGCCGGGCATTCACGGTGCGTGGCTGCACCTCGTCCATACCTACCCGTCCGACATGGCGCAGAATTTTTGGACGGCCATCTTCGCGTTTCTAGTCAATTTGCTGGTGACCATTGCGGTGTCGCTCGCCACGGAACCACGTGCGGAGGCGGACCTCGTCGGGCTCGTCTACTCCCTCACCCCGAAGCCGGTGGACACGCACCTCGCATGGTTTCAAAAGCCGGCGACGCTGGCGATTGCAGTGCTGGCTATGCTGGTGGTCTTGAACCTGGTTTTCGCCTAAGAACCGGGCTGTTGAAAGGAGTTTTATGGGACTCGACATCCGCATTCCGCTTGGCCTGATCTTCCTGATCACGGGTGGCATCATGAGTGGCTACGGACTCTTCACGCGTGGAAATGTCGCGCTCTACCAGCGATCGATGGGCATCAACCTCAATCTAAGCTGGGGAGTCGTCATGTTTCTTTTTGGGCTCGTGATGTTTGTGGTGGGCCGCCGCCAGCGTTGGCAGGACGATCCCGTGACGCCCAGGCCGTGGGAACGTGAGGGCCAGGATCCGCGGGGACACTGATTGGCGAGCACGGCTGGAACGATACTTTAGAAGCACGGACTAAAGTTTTGGCGGCCTGTGCCGATAGGGCTAGCAGCAGATGCCGGACCGGTTCGGGTTGCCGCTCGATGCGGTAATCCCAGCAGCCCGGCAAGCGATAAGGAAAGCCATGAAGCGGCGCACCATCAGCCATTACGAGTTCGTGCGCAAGATCGGGGCAGGTGGATCGGGCGTAGTGTTTCTGGCCAACGATACGCGCCTGCAGCGGCCTGTGGTGCTAAAGCTGTTGAAGCGTGGCGCTTTGACGCTGGACCAGGTACGCACGACGCAGCTGCGGGAAGCCCGTCTGGCCTCGGCGATCGACCATCCCAACGTATGCGCGATCTACGAGGTAGGCGAGGCACCGGCCGAGGATGGCGAAGAGGCCGAAGCGTACATCGTCATGCAATACATTCCGGGCAAGGCGCTCGACAAGATGATCGCCGAAGGGCCGGCGAATCTGCAGCTTGTGCTTTCGGCCGGAGTTCAGATTGCTGATGGGCTTTCCGCGGCGCACATGCTGGGCATCTTTCATCGCGACCTGAAGCCGGCGAACGTGATGCTGACCGAAGGCGGGCTGATCAAGATTCTGGACTTCGGCCTGGCGCGCCGGCTGAATCTGGATGCGGTGGAGTTCGATCCATCGCACCATACAGCCAATCGCGCCGGGCCACCCCTCGGGGCGACCTACACAGCGCGCGGGGGCACGGTCGCCTACATGGCACCGGAGCAGTTTGTGACCGGCCAGTCTTCGGTGCAGTCGGATTTATTTGCGCTGGGGCTAATTCTGTACGAGCTGGCGACGGGGAGGCATCCCTTCCACCGGCCGGATGCGCCGGAGTTCCAGTCGATCCGGGCGATCCAGTTTGCGCAGCCGACGCCATTACGGGAGATCAACCCGAACCTGCCGAGAGAGCTGGAGTCGGTCATCTTCCGGTGCCTGGAGAAGCAGCCTTCGGCGCGCTTCGCTTCGGCGGCCGATGTGCGCGAAGCACTGAAAACGTTGATGATGGCGATGCACCTGGACAGCGTGGGGCTACCTGGAGAGGCGATCACGCTGCTTCCCTCGCAGCGGCCTCCAGCGATCGAGACTCCCGAGGAGGAGAAGCGCACGACGGGCATTCTCTCCATGCTTGCGGAAAGGTTTCGGGAGTCCGGCACGCATAGCCAGAATCGCCAAAACACGATCGTGGTGCTGCCCTTTATCAACTTCGGGGCGTCATCCCGGGGTCCTGCAGGGCCGACGATCCCACAGGCGTTTCAGGAACCTTCGCCGCTCTACGGGTATGCGCTTGCCGATGCGATTGCGGCGCGGCTGGCGCGCATGCCGTCCCTGGTCGTGCGACCGTCGTCGGCGCTGGTCTCGATTCCGACGCAGCAGTTGGACCCCTTGGCGATCGGGCGCAAGCTGCTGGTGCACTTCGTGCTGGCAGGCAACTTTCTGCGTTCCGACCAGGGCTTCGATCTCAACTGGCAACTGCTGGATGTGAACGCGCAATCGGTGCGGGCCGGGGGATCGATCAACGTCGCCAGCTTCGATCTGGTCGCCGTGCAGGGGGAGATCTGCAACGAGGTATTTGCAACACTCCAGGGCCTGGGCGGCCTGAAAGCGGCGCGTGCTTTGTCGAGCCAGGCTCCGGGGCTGTCGCAGGATGTGTCGGAGGATTACCTGCAGGCGCGGGCCGTGCTTTCGTCGTTCATGTCGCGGACGGGAAGCCGGGAGGACCTGGACCGGGCGCGCGAGCTCTTTGAAGCAGTGACGCGGGAGCATACGGAGTTCGCTCCGGGGTGGTCGGGGCTGGGGATTACGCATCTGCAGTATGCGTCGCACGGGCTGGGCGGGCAGATGCATGTGCTTGAGGCGCGACGGGCGTTTGATAAGGCGCTGGCGCTCGATCCGGGGTCGGTGGAGTCGAACCTCTACCGGGTGTACATGCTGCTGTCGCGCGGGGAGAAGGAGTCGGCGCGACACGGGATCGAGTCGCTCTTGCAGAGCGCGCCGAACGACTGGAATGTGCATCTGGTCGCGGGGCAGACGCTGCGGATCGATGGTATGTATGACGAGGCGCTCGAGCAGTTCAACACGGCGCTGCGGCTGAATCCGGCAAATGCGGCGCTGATTTACAACAACCGGGCGCGGGTGTTTCAGTACCAGAACCAGCTGGAACTGGCGGCCGACGAGCTTGAGAAGGGCCTGACGCTTGAGCCGAAGCAGCCGCTGCTGCGGATCTCGCTGGGTTACCAGCAGATGCGGCAGGGCGACCTGAATCAGGCGATCGAGACGCTTGAGGCCGTGACGCGTGAAGAAGCGTCGCTGCGCATCGTGTATCCGACGATTGCGTTGTGCTACGTGCAGCTCGGCGAGCGAGACAAGGCGGCAAGTTTCATTGTCGATGAGACGTTGTCGGCGGCGGAGGCGGACTCGGAGATGGCGTACCGGCTGGCGACGTACTTTGCGCTTGAGGGTGATGAGTCCGAGGCGCTGCACTGGCTTCGACGGGCGATCTACCTGGGCAATGAGAACTATCCGTGGTTCTCCATCAATCCGGCGTGGCGCAAGCTGGGCGGGCATGCGGACTTCGAACGGATCCTTGAGGACCTGAAGAAGAGCTGGCGGCGCAACCAGAAGAACTGGCGGAGGCTGCTGGCGCAGGT
>CAXTQE010000052.1:0-23458 GCA_964246225.1 uncultured Acidobacteriaceae bacterium
ATGTACGGCAAACCCGCGATCTCCATACAAATCAATCTCGTAAAGGCCGACCGGCAAACGTCGGGGTTTATGCGCGCCCCTGTCGAAATGCCTTACATGTTTCCGATAGAGAGTGCGATGGACGAGCTTGCGGCCGCGCTCAGGATGGATCCCATCGAGCTTCGCCGGATCAACGATATCCGCGAGAGCCCCGTGGATGGCGCGCGGTTCACCAGCCGCTCGTTGATGCAATGCTATGACCAGGGCGCAGCCAGCTTTGGATGGTCAAAGCGGAACCCACTTCCAGGGTCAACTCAGGACGGCGACTGGCTGGTAGGCTACGGATGTGCGACTGCGGCCTACCCTACGCATATGGCGCCGGCGACCGCGCGCGTTACGCTGTACGCCAGTGGCGAAGCTCGCGTGGATGTTGCAGGTCAGGACTCCGGTCAGGGAACATACACAGCCCTCGGACAGATTGCCGCTCGTGAACTCGGCTTACAGCCACAGCAGGTCAAGGTGGTGATGGGCGACTCCAGGCTGCCGGCAGCGCCCGCCTCCAGCAACTCCCTTGCCACGGCATCGCTCGGCTCGGCAGTAAAGCTTGCCGTTGACAAATTCGGTGCGCATTTTGGCCCAGCGCTTCCCTCCGGCCACGAGCGTATTGCCTCTTTCAAGAGGCTGGAACTCGCCGAGATCAGTGAGCTCGGCGAGTTCATACCCCAGGTACAACGCCTGAAGTTCTGACAGGCTTGCGCAAGGGGCAGGTCCCGTTCAAGAATCAGGCACGCGGCGACGAATCGAAGAACGGCAAACCGCTCATGTTTGCCTTTGGTGCGCAGTTCGTTGAGGTGCGCATCCACGACTGACTCGCGAAATCCGGGTGCCGCGCATGACTGGTGCGTTCGCCGCGGGCCGCATCGTCAACCCGCGCACAGCACGCAGCCAGTCCATGGGTGGCATGATCTGGGGCATCGCCTCCGCGCTCCATGAGGCTACTTCGGTCGAGCCGAACCTAGGCAGGTTCGTGAACGACAGCCTGGGCGCTTATCTCATTCCGGTGAACGCGGATACCCCGGAGGTCGACATCATTATGGTTCCCGAGCACGACGATGAGGTCAATCCCCTGGGAGTGAAAGGCATCGGCGAGATCGGGATTGTCGGCATGGCGGCGGCCGTCGCGAATGCTGTTTATAACGCCACCGGTAAACGAGTGCGGGATCTCCCCATCATCATGGACAAGCTCTACGCGTAAGACCGGAGCTGGAGACCTGTGGATGTTCGTAGTCGTTACCAGATCGATCCGGCCTGCTTTGTTCCTTACCATGGTTTTCACGTCATCTCTGGGCTTGCCCGGCAAACTGCTGGCCCAGATGAACGATTCGGTCTACTTCAACTACCAGCTTCGCAATGGGAAGAACAGCAGCTTATCTGGACTGAGTTGCCGCGAGCGCTGAAGCTCTACGGCGAGGTGCGCGGGAGAACCGAAGGTCAAACATCTTGTGGCTTTCAAGCGAGCAACGACCGCACCTACGAGTTAACGCGAATGCGCGGCGGTGTCGAAGCCAATATTGGTCCCAGGTGGAGGACAACGGTTGCGTTCCAACATACGCATGTACCTGGGTTACCAGGCTCGTCGGCCAACCCGACATTTCGCGACCAGTTCCATCTTTTTACTGGCAACATCGACCTGCGTTAGCAAGACCGTGTCCACTTGGTCGCCGGCCGGCAGCAGCTGACCTTCGGAAGTGAGCATTTGGTCGGCGTCTCCGATTGGGCAACAACAGCAGAAGTTGGGACGGCTTCCAAGCTCGCGTCGGTTCGTCAACCAGTTTGGAGATCTTCTCTACAGAGGTCCTCGAGCAGCATCCGACCTCTCTCGATAAACACGGTTCAGGGCTCACCTTCCACGAAGTGGTCGCAACTATTCCAGTCAAGAAACCGCAGCTGAAGGTACAGCCGTTCCTCTACCTGCTCGCGCTGCCGCATGTGCTATCGCCCGAGCCTTTACCCGGGGCCGAGCTGGAGACGACGTGTGGCGCCGAAGTCAGCGGAATGGAGGACTCCGGCTTGGAGTTCGACATACTAGCGGCATTTCAAAGAGGTTCACGCGGACCTTCTGCCATTCTCCGCAGGCGTGACGTCCGTGTGGGCCGCCTAGCTCTTCCGTCATACGCGTCTAAAACCAAGGTTGGTGAGTGAGTTTGACTATGCCACAGGTGACGATGGCTCCAACAAGGGACGAACCGGGCCTTTGATCAGCTCTATGCGAGCGATCATGGCTAGTTCGGCCTGACCGATCTCTTCGGCCTGCTAAATCTCGTCGAGATCAGGGCAATCTATCTTTCAACTCCCATGCTAGTTGTACGGTAAGGAGATTCAGGAGCGCTTTCGAGCCGTTGTACCCCAGTAGTTTGACTGCGGCAAAGGGCCAAGTTGGATCAGCATTCCAAGTAATCGAGCCAAGGCCGCTCGATACCATTACGATTCGCCCTGAAGAAGCCAATCGCACCAGAGGCAGCATCGCCTGCTTCACCGCAAGTACTCCGAAGACGTTGACGTCCCACATTTTGCGCAATGCGTCGGCATTAGCCAAACTCGGCGGTCCATCTCCGGCAGCGACTATTGCCGCATTGTTCACCAAAATGTCCAGGCGGCATACTCGGCGTGGATTGTCGCTTCGGACGCCGTGATTGTGTCGGGGCGGGTCACATCGAGCTAGATGTATTGAGCTTTGTGGCCCTCGGCCTTGAGCATGCTTGCCGCTACTCCGCCTAATTCAGCATTGCGTGCTCCCAGCAGAACGGTGACTCTCTGGACCGCAAGCTATCCTCTGGAATCAATTCTGTCCGCAGAGGGTTTGAAGCGTTACGTGGTGATGGCTGTGCCAAACATTTCTCGGCTCTGCTACTCGTGAGCCAGACAAACTTTCTGGTCACTGTTCCGGAACGCCTCTCTCAGTCCATGCTGCGCACTTTGAAATTACACACTGCTCTTTTCCCAAACCCACTGGAGCCGATTCCGATCGTTCTCTCCTGGCACAAAAAAGTCGATACCGATCCGGGATATCAGTGGATGCGACGCATCGTTGAAGATCTGCTGATGGAATCAGAGTAGACGGTCTTGTTGGGGACCAGTCACGACGTGCCATGGTCACGGATGGGTGTACCCCTACGAGACACCACCCATGTGACAGAAATACATCTCACAAGGATCGCAACTCTGATAGTGTGACACGAAATGGTGAAGCTTCTAGATCCTAAGGTGACAAAGGAGAAGCGGCGGGCTGGTCAAACTGTGGGCTACCTGCGGGTAAGCGCTCTCGATTGAAAGGAACTGCGCCAGCTTGAGGGAGTTCACCTCAACAAGCGGTTCACCGATAGGGCTTCGGGCAAGGACATGCATCGCCCTCAGCTCCAGCAGCTCATGGAGTACGTTCGGGAGGGTGACACCGTCGTCTGCCACGCGATGGATCGCCTGGCCCGTAATCTGGATGATCTCCGCAAGATCGTGCTGGGGCTTACCGAGCGTGGAGTCCACGTCCGCTTCGAAAAAGAAAACCTGACCTTTACCGGCGAGGACTCTCCCATGTCACACCTGCTGCTGAGTGTGATGGGAGCATTCGCTCAGTTTGAGCGCGACCTGATCCGTGAGCGCCAGCGGGAGGGGATTGCCTTGGCAAAGTTGCGGGAGGGGTCTTATGTCGGCCGCAAGCATTCGCTCAGTCCGGTACAGGCTAAGGAACTGTGCCGACGTGTCGCGCTGGGGGAATCGAAGACGAAACTGGCAGAAGAGTTGAGCATCAGCCGCCAGACCTTATATAGATACGTCGCCGGAGCAGCGCATTGAAGGCTGGCCGGTTGCAGGTGATGCACTGCCCGGGCGGGAACGCAAAGGTGCTTTCGCTCAGTCCCGGCTGCCACACTAAGGCATTGAACGAAAGAGGTTCTTTCAGCGATGCCGCTTTTGCTGTTGGCTTTATGGAGAGAGCAGCAGCCGAAAGGCTACGAGCTAGTGCAGATCGACTTTACTTCGGAGACCAATTGCCAGCCTTGCGCACGTTTTGAATAGCTTAGAGTTAGCCGTGGAATTATCTTGCACCCTCATCGGCGTAAGCCCTCTCTAGTTCTTCGGTCTTCTCTGAGAGCAGCCGGGATGCCCGTTTGATGAGGGCGGGGTCATCCAGCCGGATGCCAAGGGTGGCAAGGAGAGCTTGTGGCTCCACGTCGAACCCCCGGCGTAGCAGGGCTTCGTATTTACCCGCGAAGTCGGGATCGGTGTGGCTCTTGTCGAAGAGTGCGACGGCGACCACCGAAGCGTACAGGTAGTTGACGAGGTATAGTGGGTCCTCGAAAACAAGCGATTTGCGCATCCATCCGCGAGATTGCCCTACGTCCGACGCCGGCCAGTATTCATATGGAGCAATGGATGTTCGAAACAGTGAATCTACTTCGGCTTGGTCGAGTATCTGCTTGCCAACGCTCTGTGTGTAAAGGCTCCTCTCGAACTCCGTCTCTTCAGCAGAGACGAACAGCTCTACAGTCAGCTTCCAAAGCAGCCGTTCCAGCGCATAGGCCTTTTCCACCGGTGTCTGGGCCACTTTTGTCGCATGGTCGAGCAGCAACAGTTCATTGAAGATCGCAAAGCCCTCGAAGAAATAACTCGGCCCGGAATGTTGATAAAGCGGTGCACTGCCTGCGTTCATCAGCTCTCTGTGGATGGCATGGCCACCTTCATGGGCGATCGTGCTTACATTTCGTAGCGTCCCGTCGTAACCGCTGTAGTAGAGCGCTGTAGGAACGCCGTCAATCGACGTTCCCGTTCGGGCGCGATGTGCTCCCCCATCAAGATCTAAGCGGCCATTCGCCGGATCGAGGAGCGCGGCGAAGCGCTTTGTGTAATCCGTTCCCAGGGGCTGGAGCGCGTCAAGAATCAGGCGCTTCGCTTCCGGCAAGGGAATGGCAGGAGCTTTGGCGGCTGCAAGGTCTACCTCGGTGGAGAGTACCGGTGAGACTCCAAGAACCTTTGCAGCGTGTTGGGCCAAGACCTCCTGATAGTGACGGTACGCCGGGGCCTCGGCCTGAACCGCCGCCAGAGTCGTAGTCACCAGCGCATCGCTTAACCCTCGAAGCTGGTACTTCCGGTCGGCTGCGTTCTTGTATCCCTGCGCGATGGCGTCCCTGTTTTCCAGGTCCACGATTGTTCCCAGCAGCGCGGCCTCTTCCGGTGCCGCCTGATCGTAGGCCTGATCCCAGGCGGTGAGACCCCTTCTGCGTGTTGGCGTATCGGAGGCGGTCGCCTCTTTCGGACGCTTCAGACCACCTTCGATCCGGGCGTAATCGTCGTAGAGGCTGTTCAGCACCGGGGCGTAGACTTCACCGCGATAACGCTCGGCATCTACTGAGAGGGCATGGGCAGCTTCCCGTTGAGCGGTCTGTGCGAGTAACACGTAACGGCCTAACGAGGCAGTCTGGATGGGTGAAAGGCGTCGAAGCCGGTCGTCCATGGCTGCCTCTAGGACGGACTGGTCCGTATTGACCTCGGCTCGTGCCTTCTTTGCGGCCTGATCCTGCGTATCCTCCAGCGTCCGTACTTTCAGAAAATGCCTCGTGCTTCCTGAGAGCCGAAAGAAGCACTTCGCAGCGGTCAAGCTCCTGGGTCAACGATTCGGACTTTGAGGGTGCGACAGCCGACACTTCAGGTGCGATCCGGGCATGCAGCGCAGCACGGCTCGTCAACTCTTCTGCGTTGGAAGGAAAGTACAGCGTCGGCGAAAGATGCGCTGTGGCGAGATCGACCTGGGCGCGGACAGCCGGTGTGTAGAAAAGACACACGCAGGCAAGGGCAGATGCGAGGGGCATTCTGCGCATGCATCGCTGGGCGGGCTCGTTCCGATTCGTACTTTCTTTGCAAATCGCAGAATCCATAGAACATCGTTACAAATTGCCGCCATGGAAGTCTTTCTTCAGACGAGCTTTTTGCACCGGATTAGCATTGCCTTGTACGTTTGAGGAATCGATATGCACGATCTGCGGTTGGGAACCTATGCTGCGGGAGGAGCGATGGCGCCGCACTCCCACGAGGAATGCTCATTCACTGTCGTTCTCGAAGGGTCCTACCGAGAGAACATCCGAGGCCGAGAGGTGGAACACAAGCCGGGCGCGATGCTCTTCTACCCCGCAGGAGAAACACATTCACAGTCCTTCGGGCCAATTACTTCTCGAAAGCTCATCTTTCGTCCGGACGA
Source organism: uncultured Acidobacteriaceae bacterium (assembly GCA_964246225.1). Classification (GTDB taxonomy): domain Bacteria; phylum Acidobacteriota; class Terriglobia; order Terriglobales; family Acidobacteriaceae; genus Edaphobacter. The sequence goes on from CAXTQE010000052.1 coordinate 6,227, forward strand.
CACCTGGCTGGAGTTCCTGAAAGACCAGAAGGTTCCATTGGCTCAGGCCCCCTTCCTGAGAACAGCGTCGGTAACGGAACTTGCGCGACGCGTCGTTCGGGAACTGCAAGCCTCCGACTCCTTCTCGGCGATGGTCATGGAAGGAACGCTGCTGGAACTGGTCGGTGCCTTTGGGCGGAAATGTGAAACAGGATCGCAACACGAGGCTATCCCTGGTTGGCTAAGGCAGTGTCGTGAGTTGCTGGAACAGCAATCGGGAGCTGCGGCAACTCACGAGCTTTTGGCTGGTCACGTTCGCAAGCACCCTGTCCATGTAGCGAAGGCGTTTCGCAAGGCGTATGGCGAGACCATTGGGGATTGTCAGAGGCGGATCCGGTTAGAAAAGGCGAGACAGCGACGCTCCACAAAAGAACATTCGTGCCGGTCAAGGAAGCTGGCAACTCTACCTGGAAGCTGTAGTCATGCCGGGCAAAACCAAGGGAATCGTAAAAACCGTGCGCTGCTTCTCTCTTCAGGTTGCTGGAAAGCGTCATCTTGTAGCAACCGGCCAAGCGGCACTGCTCCAGAGCGTGATGCATCATAGCGCGTCCGATTCCTTTGCCCTGGTGATCCGGGCCAACGGCTACGTCTTCGACAACGCCTGATTTCCTTCCTCGTTTTGCCATGTTGTCCAAGACCACGAGTTCATCCGTGCCTTATCACTCAAAGCCACAAAGACGCAGAAGTACGGATAGCGGCTCAGAGACTGAAGGTGCTCTATCGCCTCCTCGACGGTGAAACCGATTTCGCCGTCGATCTGAGCATCGTGATAGAGCCTCAGGATCGCGGGAATATCCTGCGGGGTCGCTTTCCGAATAGCCAGACTGTCCATTGCTTCTTATTTTGACAGGGTGCAAGGTGGCCGTCAGCAACAACAAGGGTTGTGACAGCGCAAATCTAGTTTCCGAAGAACCGGTTGCAGTGTTCAATTCGACGGCGGTTGGTTTACATTATTTTCCTGAAGTGACAGTGCCGCTTTAACCTGTTCTTCTGCCTCCGCATAAAGGGTCTGGATATTTGATAGATGAGTAGTCGGGTCATTGTTGTACTCCATAAGGCTATGGTGGTAGTTGTGACTCGATGTTCGTGCATCAACGATCTTTCGTACGATTTCCGCAGAAGGCCTGCGGTGTGAGGAACCGCCAGCAACTTGAATCTCCGCTTGCTCCAGGGCGCAATAGATACTCCATTTGGTTTCGCTTCTGGGACATCTCCGGTCGTCCGCACGGTTCCACACTGCGTCGTTTGAGAGTAACGCAGCCGCTTTTTGCAGGATTCTGAGATCCACCGCGCTCGGTGGAACCTCTTGCGAGGCATCGAGGCTAAACTGCATCATTCCACTGAAAGTGAAGTGACTGACCGAGAACCAACCATACTCCGTCCTCAAAACACCTCGACCGCCGGCATCAACTTCAGTTCCAACGGATCGTTCGGGTAGCCATCGTCGGTCATGGTTCCCGACCACATGGACGTAGGCTTGACATCTTCTCGCCAGATTCCAGAGCTGAGGGCTGTAGCACGCCCGAGTGTCATCTCCGGTGTCTGGTCAAAGAGCGGACCACAAGATCCAACGAAACGAGCGGCTACTTGATGAAAGGTGCAACTTGAGGGTGTTGAAGAGGCAGCCTGCGCCAGGAGAGTTGCGGTTGATAGTAGTCCCACATACAGGGTATTCATCCAGTACTCGGACAAGCTCGACCTTCTCAACTACGTATTATGCTTACTTACCTATACGCGCTTTTTGGTACTAATCCATTGCGTCACCACAAACGAACGTTTGTGATGGCTGAGCCCGGCTTCAATTTTCGAAGTGGATTCAGCAGGGCTTAAGGGGTTAGCTTGGCCTCTGTATTTTGGTAAGAGCGTCACAAAGCGAGAGCGCGAGCATCGGGTATGCCGTGCCGCTGTAGCTGATGAATTGCCAATAGTCGTCATTCAGGGACCGTGTCCACCATCGTCCTGAAGACCGCTGGTTATTGAGTAGCCATTGCACACCGCTTTGGATACGGGGATCGCTGCTTGGAATGCCTGCCTTCCGCAAGGCTATGATCGCGAGGCCGGTCATGTGTCCGTCACTTTGTGGAAAGCCGAACTCCAACTCAGACCGCAGTTTGGCTGCGCGCGTTCCTCTGCCCCATTCCTCTGGTGAAGCGAAGGAGCGGATCGACCAGCCTCCGTCGAATTGCTGGTGCGCAAAGATCATGGAGATAAGATCACGTTTTTGTCTGGTATCCAGGAGCCCTGGATATTCAGTAGCAGTCCAGAGAAGGTCCGTCCGGTCGTAGTCTCCCTGCATCTTTTGCGACGTTCGAAGATAATGCTTCAGCAGCTCCACATGCGAAGTCGCCGCCGTACCGTGCTGCTGTGCCAGCCAACCTGGAGCGTTTGCGACGGCTCGTGCCGCTACCGTTGCGACTTGGTAAGGGCTGGATTCGAATGGTGGGTTCACGTCATCTTCGATGTACCAGTCGCCCGCAGATCGCTGGAACTGGAACATCAGGTCCAGTGCCTGCACTGTCTCCGGCGAGAGATGATGCGACACGTGTGCATCCCAAATCGCAAGCCCCGCAGCGAGATAGACTGCTTGCGTTCCATCGAACTTGCTGTTTCTTTGTTTAAGGTCGGCGGCAAGCGCGGTCTTCAACTCAGACACCCAGAAATCGTGCATCGCCTGCTGCGGCGCACCCAGTTCGGGTGACATCAGAGGGCGAACCATCATGTACGTTCCATTGCTGTGACAAGAGATGCAGCCTCGTTCCTTTGTCCACGCCATGGCTCCCTGGTCCATATAGTCCACGGCCAGTCGAGGCGTGAACGGAATCTTCAGCTCATTAGGCGACGGCCGAGCGTAGGTGATTTCTTTGTGGTGGTACTGGTAATTCATCGGCGTATGCCAAGCGACTTCGTCTGGCACATGTTTCAGTTCAACCTTGACTGGCTGTTTATCCCACGTCCATGTACCGTCAAGGACTTTGCCATCTGGGGTCAAATGGGCATCGTAAGTCCCTTTGCCAGTGTTTGTAGAAGCTATTACATGACCATCTTGGAAGGAAGCAGTATCCAGATGAACGGCGTCAGGAAGAAAGTCAACCGAAAGCGAATGGACTGTCCAGTGGCCGTCTGTTGCCTGATCAGCCTGCACCACCATGCGATGCAGCTCGCCATTGCTGATAAAGTGGCCCTGCCAAGTCGTTGAGGTCACTTGGGCATGAGCTATTAGCGATCCGATAAAAAACAGGAACACGGCAATATTGGCCAGCCTCACGTTTGTTTACCCTCTACTTCGCTTGTCACGCCTGACGTCGTCCGCAGTTTATCAAGCCGTATTATCGCTTGTCAGTCTATTCCCCATACAGAAGTGCAGACCTTAGTTTTGATCAGACCGACCTAATAGGGTGGGCATGTCGGACACAGATGTCACAAACTAGATTTTGCTAGCGTACCCGCCTCAACTGCCGGGATCCGCGTTTGTGGGTATCAACATAATTGGCTGCAAGCGGGACGCTTCGGTAGACTTGTCTCGTTCCTCGCGAGGCTGCACTCGGCAGCCTCTACCCGCCTACGTTCTTCTCGCCGCAGACCGGACGGAGGCTCACCGCGAGAAATGCGCATCCGCGCTACTCAGGAGAGCTATGTTCAGCAATGAAATTGCATGTGTCGAACTTCCCGCAACCAGCACAGATCACATGAAGGCCTTCGACGGATCTCTCTTCAGTCGGTCTCTCCAGGACTGGGGCGCTGATTACGCTACCTTGGAGTCGATGATGGTTTCAACGCCGGAGATGAACACCGTACGAAAGTGCCCCTTGTGATCATCGAGACTGACGATATTGAAACCATGGCAAGACGGTACAGCAGGCTCGAGGAACCATCACGCTTCCAACGTTCAAGTTCCCGGGTGGCAGTCGCTTTCACTTCACAGATCTCAGTGGAAACGAACTCGCCGTGATGCAGGTTGAGTAGTCGCTAGACACTGGCGACCCTTTTCGGTCGCCGGTGCTCTTCCACGGTGACGACAAGTCGCCTTTTCGTCCGGTAATCCAGCCCGTCGTTACAAACGAACGATGGTGTTGAAAAACTCCGTATTCGCCGCTGAGGGTCAACACGGGGGAATTTCTAAGGCTCACCAAAATCTTAAACGTTGCGTGTAGGGCATCCTCGCACGGCGCGCTTCGACGGTTTTTGACGGGTTTCTGAAAAGCCGAGTTTTTCAACACCATCGAACGTTTCTGGTAGTGTTCGCAACTCGCCTGGAAACAAAGGTTGCAAATCGAGAACGCAACCAGAACAACAACCAGAATCATACTACTGGAACAAACCGTTTCTGGTAGCCATCCTTGAATGGTCGTTGGGTACGCAAGGGCGTCAACCGAACAGCAGGACACGGAGGGGCTAACTTCCTGATCTGAAAAAGGCTAACTGCAAGCGTATCTATCAGGAGACGATAGGCGGCGGCTTGATGGGTCGGCCTGAACTGGAGAAATGTATGGATCGTCTGGAACAGGAAGACACCCTGGTGTGTGGCGACTCGACCGGCTGAGACGTTCGCTTCGTAACCTCCTTCAGATTGTGGACCGGCTCGATAAAAGCGGCATCAACTTTATCTCTCTCAACTGAAGTTCGATACGAGCACTGCCGCAGGCAGGCTCGTATTCATTTTGCAGCGCTCACGCAATTCGAGAGGGAACTGATTCGAGAACGCACAGGGCTTTCTTCGGCGCGGGCGCGGGGTCGGCTAGGGGGTCGCAAGAAACTTCTTTCACCGCAGCAGGTACGTGTAGCAAAGATGATGTGGGACCGCCGGCAACATACGCGACATGAGATAGCGGCTTGTTTCAGCGTGTCGGTGCAAACGATTGATCGCGCTGTTCGGGCGGGTAAGACGGTTAGCCAAAACGGCGGAGGGAAGTGATGCTTGTCATAGTGGACGGTCTGGATACGGTGATCGGGGAAGTGATCGGCGGCGAGTTGCTGAACGGCCAGACTGGCCGATTCGATGTGGATTCTAAGTTCACGGTGCGTTGCGACGATGGCGCGTGCTTCACTAGTCATGGCTGGCTGATCGATGTTGAGATTCTGAATGAACCTGCGGAATGGGTGATGTAGGGATGGCCCGCCTCGTACAGCGGTTGATTTGCTGCCCATGCGGAAACGACAAGGTTCTCGTCCTGGACTCTGTGCAACTTGCTACACGCTGAAACGGCAGACGAGGAGTACTTCGGCGGGCAGAAGGAAGCGGTGCTGACTCGCGACGGCAACCGGTGTGCCGTTCCTGGCTGCACGACGCTGAAGAGAGGAAAGCGGTCGATTGTCGTGCACCATCGCAGGCCGGGAAACAGCGACCCGAAGCTAATGTTTACCCTTCTTGCGTGCAATGCCAAAGTGACGCGGACGCTACACCTCAAAAGAGAATGGCCCGCTCTGCTTCGGGTGCTGTGGCGTGAGCAGCACCCGAAAGGACATGAGCAGACCACGCTAGATTTTGTCGAGACAGAAAGCCTGCAAGGCCTGTTCCACTCTTGCTCCTAAGTAAGTCTCGTGCGTCAAGCGCGAACTCCTTATTTGTGGCGTGGTCGGCTATCCGGCTTGGAGAAGCTTCCCTTGTAGAAAATAGGAAACAGCGGCGATACCGAATCATGCGGAAGATCGGGCCTCTGACTCCGAACGGCGTTCAAGGTTCGAGGCAATTCGAAGGGCAGACTGCCTTCTGGAAGAGCGGCTCCCGTGACGACTGCCAGGAGTGCTTCGTCACTGGCCCCGAAGTTGGCAAGAACCGAGGTGGCGGACTCTACAATGGGTGTCAGAATGGCGGGGCGATCGAGATAGATCGCGGCGACGGTCGGAACTACCTGGGACACCCTTCGAAACTCGAGGAAGCGAGGGTCATCCGCCTTGAAGTCGAGATCGCCTTCGTGCTGTCGCGAGCCGAAGAAGTAGCCAGGATGCAGATGTTGGAACGGAGCGTCCAGGCGAACGATCGCAAAGTCTGCTTCCTGGGGTGTGGCTACTGGGATCAGCCCTGCCTGTTTCGCGGCAGAGGCGTCGACACGTAGCAGGAAGACTTTCTTTGCAGCACGCGCCGGCAGCAGGTTTTCATGATTCGACAGAAGGACCATGGACCTTTCTTGCGCTTGAAGTCCCGCGCGCTTGAAGTTGGTCCGGCCAACCGTCGCGGCTGCGAGAGCTGGGTCGACGTAGGGATTTTCAAAAAGGCCAAGCGCGAATTTTTGAGTCAAAATTCGTTTTGCCGATAAGGTCACACGCGACTCGGACACTTTACCTGCGCGTACCAGCTTGACGATGATTGCAGGCTGACTAACACCACCGAACTGATCCACACCAGCATCGATCGCCTTGGCGTAGCGTTCTTCGGGGCTGAGGTTCTCAACCCCCCACGGCATGCCAAAGGCTCCTGGAGTGATGGAAGGAGTGACGCCGGCAGGAGAGCCGTTGAGACACTCGCCTTTGCAATCGTCCGTAATCAGCCAGTCTGTAAGAATAATGCCGGTGAAGCCGTATGTTCCGCGAAGCATGTCCGTCAGCAGAACCTTGTTGTAGCCTGCCGCTATGTGCTCCAACGGCTTGCCCTGCCAGGCAACCCCGTCGAGAATGGCGTAAGTGGGCATCACGCCTCCAACCTGTGCGGCGAACGCCCCTTCGAACGGAATGAGATGCTGCTCAAAAGCGTTGCCCGAGAATGCGGCGGTGCGACTATATGAGTTGTGACCATCCAAGCCGTTGTTCATCGCGCCATACCCAACCCAGTGCTTGACGATGCTGATAACGCTGCCGGGGTGAAGTCCAGTCTCTCCGCCTTGCATGCCATCGATGTAGGATTCGACCATCGACTTTACCGCTTGAGGGTCTTCGCCGAAAGTTCCATCGATTCTTGGCCAGCGAGGTTCAGTGGCCAGATCAGCTTGCGGTGAAAGTGCCATGTGAATGCCCACGGCAAGGTACTCCTGACGTGCGATGTCCGCGAAACCGCGCGTGACGGCGGGACTTCCGATGGCACCCAGCCCGGTCATATCGGGCCATTGTGAGAAGGCCACCGCTTCATTGCTGGCACCTAGGGTCGCGTGAATGTTGTTTCGCGGATCGGTGCTGATGGTAAGCGGAATCGCAAAGCGGGTGTGTTCCGCCTGTTCTTGCAGGGCGTTGTTCTGCTTGGCCAGATTGTCTGCAGGTCCGCTAAGCCGAGTGATGAAGGTGCTTACCATTCGCTCAGCGATAAGGGGCTGCGTTTCCGCCAAATCGTATTCACGCCCGAGCCCAATGGCCGGTGAGCCGATCGCCGGCGCCGAGGCGTGCATCATGAGGCCGGCTTTTTCTTCAAGCGACAAACGTTGTACCAGGTCTGCGGCTCGCTCCTCGGCCGAAAGACGCCAGTCCTCAAACGGCTCGAGCTTGCCGTCGCGGTTCAGGTCGCGAAAGGTGAGCCCATCCTGTGTTAGGAGGGGGGTCACACGCGACCCGAGAACTGGTTGCTGTACTTGGGAAAGGCAGCGGGACGGCAGGCCCAGCAGGCCGACAAGCAGTAACGAGTGCACTAGGAACCCGGCGTGAACCGCAGGCGTGGTCTTAGAAAGCGTCATGCACATCAGATGGTTCTCGCGAACGCACGCGTCAGGGCCGCGTTCCATGATTGATTAAAAGCTAGCGAGAGCGGAGCTTGTGGGACACCCCGGTCGAACGCATGAAACGCTCCGGGAACGAGATTCACCTCCGTTGAGACTCCGGCCAGCAGCAGCCGGCGCGCGTACTCCAGGTCTCCGCGTGCAAACAGGTCGATCGACCCTACTCCGATCCAGGCCGGAGGCAGTCCAGCGAGATTGTCCACGCGCGCGGGTACGGAGTTGGGCGGTACCACTGCGGAGCCGGCCGGGACGCCCAGTAAAGAAGTCCAGCCGAAGCGGTTGGACTCGGGGGTCCAGACGTATCTGCCGAGGTAGGGAGGAACGCTGACAGAAGATCCTGTGCGATCGTCAAGCATGGGATAGACCAAAACCTGAAAGCAAAGAGGGATCTCACCCCGGTCTCGGGCAATAATCGCCAACGCCGCCGCATGCCCGCTCCCGGCGCTTTCTCCTTTGATTGCGATGCGGGCCCGGTCTACGCCGAGCTCGGAGACGAAACAGGTGCAACCGACGTCTGCCCTGGGACGTAACCTGTGATCACGGATCCCGCTGCTTTGGAGGTGCCTTCTATTTCGCTGGAACCGCCGTAATGACCTGTGCGAGGCGAAAATAGTGGCGAGCAGATGCTGTGGAACGCCATTTCTCAGCGGGGTTCGCTTGAGAAAGGCTTCAGCGCCAGAGTCGTGCTTGAGGTAAGCATTGAGAAAGTTCAAGGTATACCGGCAGATCCAGGCGTAGCCCGGGGTGCCGTATTCGCGTCCATAACCGGCTTTCTGCTGGTCGGCGACGTTTTCCAAACGTCTTCACTGCGCTGAAACATAGAGCTAAGCTCGGTACGCATCAGCGCAAAGTCATGAACCATGATCAGGTCGCCATGCGCCCTGGCGTTTAGAGCACTGGGACCGGTGCTTTGTGCCGGATCGGTCAGATAGCGCGCTTGGTCCTCCAAGCTGAATTCCCCTTGCGCGAAAAAGATTATGGGTATCGTCATGTGGTCGGGATGGACGTCCCCTGCTTGTTTGATGATGCCGGGATAGTAACGCATAGACCCATCAAGCTCAACGAGGGCCTCTATACGAGAGTCGCGGGTAGCGGCAAAAGGCCAGAAAGGTCACCAAAAGACCATCCAGCTAACGCAATCGCTGACACATCCGCATTGGGTAGCGTTTGAGCGTATGCCAAGAGGAATGCGATATCGCGTGCTTGGATGTTTGCGCCTGCCACGTCTCTCGTAGCATCGAGTGCAGGGTCTGCCATGACGATGTAATTATGGCTGGCAAGGTATTCGCAAAGGGTCGGCATTCTCCCAAGAAAAACTTGCAGGCGCAAAGATCACAACGGGAAAACGAGCAGCGACCGGTGCAGCATTCGGGACTGCTAAAAGGTTGTTCTTCAGGGTCGGGACAAGACCTTTGGTCCAGCTTTGCCAGTCGGATGACATATGTGGGTTGACGAAGTCAGCTTCTGAGGCAAGGAGCTTTGTATAGTCCGCAACCGTCATCGTCGCCGTCTTAGACGGCTGAGCGGGATACTAGACAAGAGTCTGGATGGGACGAGCGCGCTCACCGGTATATCACTTGCCAAGAACGTACGTTGATTGGTGGAAGGTGCGCGTGTAATCGTACTGCTCGACGATCTTGAGCCCGACAGCATTAGGGCCGGGCTGCTCGGAAAGTCGGAAGCGCAGAACCGTTTGGGCCGAAGCAACACAGCAGAACAAGACGAAAAGAGCGACAGAGCGCACGCTAATCTCCAGGATGTTTGCGGGGCTCACTCAGCCAGCAGCGTCTTGATGTCCGCTTCGAACAGTTTCGGATCAACCACACCCGCATGACTTGCAGCAATGCGGCCCTTGCGATCAATCAGAACCGTAAGAGGCATTGCTCCCAGGTGGTAAAGCGCGCCGATCTCATCTGTTCCAATAGCAAGCGTATACCGCATCTGGTGGGCAGCGGCGAATGTTCTCCCTGCCTCTGGTGTCTCGCCGTACATGTCCAACCCGACAAGCGAGAAACCCTTACTACCGTATTGCCGATCAAAGCCTACGTATCATGGCAGTTCCAGCTTGCAACCACCGCATGCGATGGCCCAGAAGTCGAGTAAAACAACCTTCCCTTTGAGAGCTGTCAGCGTGAATGGCTTGCCTTGGAAGTCTTTGAGAGCGAAAGTCGGTGCGGCCGTACGCTGCGCGGAGGCGATTAACCCAGGCTGAGGTGCGCCCGCCCGTCCTAACGCGATTTCGCCCGCCAAAAGCGTAGACACAGCAAAGCAAAAGGGTTTTCACTCGCAGCATAACTCTCACAGTGACCTCCGGGCTGGTTGGGCGACTCAAGGACACCAGCTTAGTAACGGGATGCACGCTTCTCGGAATCTAGGCGGGTACGCTAGCAGAAACATTCGATGGTGTTGAAAAACTCGGCTTTTCAGAAACCCGTCAAAAACCGTCGAAGCGCGCCGTGCGAGGATGCCCTACACGCAACGTTTAAGATTTTGGTGAGCCTTAGAAATCCCCCCGTGTTGACCCTCAGCGGCGAATAAGGAGTTTTTCAACACCATCATTCATTTCTGATGAGGCGAGTAGCTGACGAGAGAAGCCAGCTTTCTCGCTACTCTCGCCTACTTTTGTCGATCAGTCATCTCGCGGCAGGCACCATCTTGGCCATCTGCCCAAACGGCAGCGACGGGATCAGCCGGCTCATTAGATAAAGCATGCTGCTGAGACCCGGGCGAACTTCCAGCTTGCCAGCTTCGATCCCCGCGATGGCCTTTCGAGCCAAGACGTCCGCCGCCATACCTTTTTGTCCCTTCATCTCTGTGTCAAATTCGCCCGCACTCAGCTTGGTTTCAACCAGTGGAGGCGCCAGCTCGACCACGATGATATTTGTGCCCCTAAGCTGCACGCGAAGGCACCGCGTGAACGCATGAAGTCCGGCCTTTGATGCGCTGTAAATCGGGGAAAGTGGAAACGGTATATACGCCAAGCCGGACGATACGTTCACAATCAGGGCGTTAGGTCTGCTCTTGAGATGTGGCAGAAACTCCTGCACCATCTGCAGTGGTCCATTTAGATTGGTATTTATCTCCTGCGTGACATCGGTCAGAGATCTTGCCTGGTTCATGTTGATATTGCGCATGATGCCCGCGTTGTTGATGAGGGTGTCACAGACCGGGAACTCTGCCTTAACCCGCTGCAGCAAGGCATGAATGTCGTCAGGTTTACTTACATCGCTTCGCATGATCTGGACGCCGGGCAAAGCAGACTTCGTTTCCTGCAGGTTGAGTTCGTTGCGGCCTGTGACAATCACTACGTTGCGGCGTGTCAGCAGCTGCCGCGCCAACTCAAAGCCGATGCCGCTGGTGCCACCGGTAATCAAAATTGTTCTTCCCTCAAGCTTCATGCCTTCTCCTTTGTGCCAGGTCGCCGCTTCTCGATCTCAATCAGTGGCTATGTGTCACTGTAGGCGTGCCTCTCTCGTTCAGGAATAAGGCACTTAGAGGTGCAATACTAACCAAAATGAGAGTGTAACTTCACGAAGAAAATGCTGCTTTCTAGGAAAACTGCCAAGCTACAAGACACGTATCTTCGCTGCGAGCCGGAACGACCGGCTGACTCGCACGTCGAGGCGCTGGTGCACGAGTTGATCGGCCATGTGGCCGACAAATGGACCATGATCATTCTCGAGGTGCTGGCAGAGCGGAGCGAACTGCGCTTTACGCGACTCAGCGAGCAGGTGCCAGGGATCAGCTACAAGATGCTGACACAAACCCTGCGGTTGATGGAGCGTGAAGGCTTTGTCGCGCGTACAGTACACCCGGTCGTGCCTCCCAGGGTGGAGTACAAACTGACCGAACTGGGAATGAGTTTGGCCGCCTCCTTCTGTACAGTCTGGATGTGGGCAGAGGGACACTTGGAGCAGGTAGAGCGAGCACGTGCGGTGTTCGATCTGAAAGCCGCACCTTTTCAGACAGCTGGCAGATCCTGAGAAACATCATTCTTGGAAGTCGAAGTACAGCACGCTAGCAGAAACCTTCGTTTGTGACGAGGGAGAGTACTCCCACAATGCGACTTGGCGATGCCAGAATAAACGACACCATTCGTACGCCAACGACCTGCTCGACAGTGCCGCAGTCGAAATCAGACGAAAGGCCACTCGGCCCTGATTCCGCAGCACAATAGGGCAGCATCGTCCGGCTAGTAGCGATGTTCCAAGCCGGAGCAAAAGTCTCTGCTATCCGGCCGGTATCTCCGTGAGCGATAAGGCCATTGGCTCCGACCTCCAATCGGCCGTCCAGGAACGAGCTCACCACTGCAATTCGTGTTCGTTACCGGGACAGCCTCGTACTGCGCAGAACGGTCCGAGTTGCGCACGCCCAGGAACTTGTGACCCACGTAATCGTATTCCGCACGGGCTTGAAGACCGAGAGGCAGCTTATCGAGGGTCGTTAGAACGTCAAGGATCGTGCGTGGTGCTTCCGGCGTAACCGTACCGGCGACACCGTTGAATGTCTGTAGGCCGGCATCCGCCTTTGAAACAATACCCTGCAAAGTGCCGAAGCTGAATTGATGACGGACGTCTGGTGTGAAACATTTGATTATGCTCGGGCCAAGGTCATCCGCAGAGCTATTATCCGGGTCTATTTTTGCGAGCGTCGCCGTCTCCGTGAAAAACTCAGACCGCCGTAACTTCTTAAAACACCTCGCGCGAGGATGCTCCACACGCGACGTTTGCGATTGAGGTGAGCTTCAGGCATTCCCCTGTTTGACCTTCAGCGGTGAAACACGGAGTTTTTCAACACCATCGTTCGTTTGTGATGACATTCTAGAATCGTCGCGAGGAGAGTGTGTGAGGTTCCATCGATGTGAAAGGCCTGAAAAAATCCAGGCTTCCGTTGTTTGCGACTCGCGTGAAAGAGGCTGCATCTTTACCGTATCAAGGAGACTCCGCACTATGCCAAAAGCAATCCGTTTCAATCAACTTGGCGGTCCAGAGGTTCTCAAGTTCGAAAATATTCCCGAGCGGAAGCCAAGCTCTGGGGAAGTTTCGTTGAAGATTAAGGCCGTCGGCTTGAACCGCGCCGAAAGCATGTACTTTCACGGCTTCTACTTGGAGAAGACGAACTTGCCTTCCGGTCTCGGGTATGAGGCCGTGGGTACCGTCACCGCGGTCGGGCCAGATGTGGACGCCTCCCTCATCGGCAAGCGCTTCGGCACAATCCCGGGATTTTCGATGAATCAGTACCCTGTTCTGGCAGAGGAGGCCGTGGTCCCGGCAAGCGTTCTCGCCGCCGTTCCAGACTCGTTCTCCGCAACGGAAGGCGCGGCTGCCTGGATGCAATACTGCACGGCCTATGGCGCGCTCGTGACGTTTGGCAAGGTGTCTGCCGGCGACTTCGTCATCCTCACCGCAGCCAGTTCTTCGGTTGGTTTGGCCGCGGTCCAGATCGTCAAGGCAGAGGGTGGGGTGTCCATCGCGACTACCCGTACGGCAGCCAAGAAAGACCAACTTCTGGCCCTGGGTGCCGACCACGTCATCGTTACCGACGAAGAAGACCTGGTTAGCCGGGTCAAAGACATCACTGGCGGCCAAGGCGCGTGCCTCGTGTTCGATGCCGTCGGCGGTGATTTCATCAACACATTGGGGCAGGCGACCGCGGACGGCGGCTCCATCTTCCTCTACGGCATGCTTTCCGGTGAGCCGACACCCTTCCCTATGGCCACGTTCGGGCGCAGGATCGCCATGTATGGCTACACCTTCAACGAGCTGCGCAACACCCCTGCCTGGGATGAGATGAAGAAGTACATCTACGATCATCTTGCGGACGGATCGTTCAAACCGCAAATCGCGCGCACCTTCCCTTTCGACCAATCTATAGAGGCCTACAAGTTTCTAGAGAGCAATGAACAGATCGGGAAAGTTGTCATCACGTTATAAGGGTTAAGCAGCGCCGTGGAGCTTCGAAGACGAGCTGAAAATAGTTCGCGTTTGCGATGGCTGCTGTTGAGCTTGCATCGCAGGTTCATGGAGCTGAAAACGCAGTCTACCCCTCCGCTGAGATTGGCGCTGAACATCGCGCCTTGAGAAAGGTGGAAGTGAGGGCGCAGAACGACGGTGTGCGGAAAAGACTGAAGCATTTATCGAGATGATTAGCTCACCTTAGATGCGGTTCTTAGAGTTGACCAAGCGCGCCATCACAAACGTTCAATGGCGTTTGAAACACTTCGCTTCTCGTAACGTTGTAAAAATACAAGCCGCGCGAGGATGCTCTAACGCGACATCTGCGATTCAGGTGAGCCTCAAGCATCCCCCTATTTTGACTCTTCGCAGTAAGATTGGAGTTTTCGACACCATCCTTCGTTTGTGGTGAGGGGGGAGCAGAGTGCTGGTCGGTGTGCGTCTCTTCACACCACAGCAAGTGCGTTTACCACCTAAAGGCTTTCAGGATACTGCTGTAATCATCAGTCCAGAGATGACTAGGACTTGCCGGTTCTGCCGGCAGCATTGAGGGGACGTTGAACTCCGGCCTTTGCAGTAGTCCTCCCGGCCTGCCAAGAAGAACCCACGTCGCTGGATAGATGGCATGCCCTGTGTCTCTGCTGTTTTCAATCACCCGTGCATCCAGATGCAGATTCTGTGCAGCGGCCAGAACAATGGGTACAAGGTTGAGATATCTATTTGTGACATGGACCGCGATCCACCCGTTCAAGTTTAAGTGCTGCAGGTACAGCAGAAATGCCTCGCGCGTGAGCAAGTGAGTGGGAATCGAGTCCCCTGAGAAAGCGTCGACTACGAGAGCATCGAAAGTTTGGACACCGTTGTGTTCGAGCGAGAGCCGTGCATCTCCCTGGATGATTTCGGTTTTCGCAGAAGTGTCCTTCAGGAACGTGAACTGATCGTGTGCGTACGATATGACCAGAGGATTGATCTCGAAAAAAGTGAACCTGTCGTCTGGTCGCCCATAGGCCGCCAGCGTACCCGCACCCAGTCCGATGACTCCGACTCTGAGAGGTCCTTCTGTTCCCGCTTCCCTCAGAGCTAATGCCACGCCAGAGCGAGGTCCATAGTAAGTAGTGGCTTCCCGCCTTCGGTGATCGGAGAGGAACTGGACGCCGTGTTCGATCGTTCCGTTGATCAACTCTCGGTATCCCGGCCCGCCAGGCATTGTGAACGAGGTGCCCCCTTGCAAGAGGACCAATGGCGGCCCAGGGACGTCCTGAATCCGGAGCACACCGAAGAAATTGCGGGCTGAAGATCGAAAGCTTGTCGCTTGTCGCCTTGCGCTCACGTAAAGACTTGCGCACAGCGCCACGATCACAGTCAAGGTGAGAAATTGGCTCCTCTTCGTTTGATACCAGGAGGTCCCGGCCGATCTATGCTGGCGCATGACGGTATGGATCAAAAGCCCGCAGCAGCCAAGGGCTATGGGAAGCTCGTAATATCCGGAGAACAGGGTCGGAGCTAAAACTGCCACGAAGAAGGCACCCGTCGCGCCTCCCAGTGCGACGTAGAGATAGAACATTGTCAGTTCAGAAGCCGGTGGCTTGAGTGCGGCGAGCTCTCCATGACAGACCATGCAGCATCCGAACAGCCCTGCAAAAAAGATGGTGATTACGATCCATGGAGTTAGGGGATGCAGGTTGCTGCCCAGCACATAAGCCATGGCGGCTAGTCCCACAGCAAACAAGCGCAGAAAAACGCCACGGTTGTACCGGCTACGAGCTTCAAAGCACAAGACGAACGTGACGAGGTAAAGGGCTAGAGGAATCGTCCACAAGAGCGGTACAGCCGCGATGTTCTGCGATATGTAGCTTGTAGTAGCAAGCAATAGGGTTGATCCACAAGCGGCTAAAGCGATCCACAGGCCCTTGCGCTTCCATGTCACATCGGCACTTTTGGAACGCTTCCGAACAATTGCCGGCTGCTCTTTGCGACCGTAAGCAAGCGTGAGACTCCACAACACGAAACAGATATAAACGACTGACCATCCAACGGCCTGATGATGGCTCGATACGAACGGTTCGAGCAGCAGCGGATAAGTCAACAGGGCGACCAAGGACCCGGCGTTCGACAACGCATAAAGCCTATAGGGAGTGACGCCCACTCTGGATTCTGAGTACCAGAGCTGAAACAAAGGGCTGCTCGAAGAAAGCACAAAATACGGCAAACCTACGCTCGCCGCTAGGACAAGCAGGATGCGGAGCGAGGGTTCCTCAAGGCCTGTTGGCCTGAGTGAGCCTGGAAGCGTCAAAGGCAATGCGAACAAGCTAAGAAGAACGAGCGCTGCATGGATGACTGCTTGAGACAAGGGCCTGCAATTTCGTGAGATGAGGTGTGCGTAAAGGTAGCCCAAAAGCAACACAGACTGAAAGAACAGAAGACACACCGACCAGACGCTCGCGCCTCCGCCAAACCATGGGAGCACGAGCTTAGCAATCATTGGCTCAACCTGAAAAAGCAGAAAAGCACTTAGTACGGTGGTTGTTACATAGCCCAATGTTCCTATCGCGTGTGCGCCATTCTCTGACCTAGTTCCGGAGTCGGAAGGAGCGTTCATTTCGCTCCTTTAGCTGAGATTGAGAAGTTGAAATTCGCCTTCGTAGCCCTGCATCTCTTCTTCGACTTCGTCGGGGCCGGTGCGAAGGCGGTTGATGCCGAAGTGAAGCGCGGCGGTGACCAGGACGAGGTAGAGCAGCTTGGAAAAGTCGCGTTCCCACTGAAGTTCGAGCGAGACGACGGCGAACACGAAGAGGGGAAAGAGACCGAGGTAAAGGGTGAGGACGAGAGGCAGGCTGGTGCGGCCGGGCAGACGGGGCTGGTTGAAGGGAACGCTGCGATAGAGCGCGAAAAAGAGATCGGCCAGCAGGACACAAAAGCAGAGGCCGACGACAAGTTGGACGAACAAGATGCGTGGGCTTGCGCCCTGCACGACGAGAAGGGCAAGGACGCTGGCCAGAAGGATGACTGCGCAGAGCCTCACCCAGCGTCGGGCGGCATAGGCGCATGTGCTCACCGGGACGGCGGTGATTCGGAAGATCCAGCCGGCTGGCAGGTTCAAAGGAAAAGCGAAGGCTGCACGCAGGCCGGCGACGATCCAGAATAGGAGCAGGGGCAGGACGGCGTGGAGGCCTTCGTTTGAGATTACAAGCGCGACGGCGGGACCGTTGGTGTCAAGACTGAGTGCGCAAGCTAGCGCCAAGCCAACGCCAGAGCCGGCATAAAGGGCTAGATAGACCTGATAATGATTGTTGCGCGCGAGGGTTTGTCCGATGAAGACGAGCATGCCTCGTTCGCCCGGGCTCCGGACGATCCGATCAAGCAGCCAAGCCGACCAGCGCGGCTGAGCGGGCCGGATCTGCGAGGTTCCTTCAATGGCCATGGTGCGCATGCGCGCCCAGGCGACGGGGTAGGTCACGACGACCAAAGCAAAAGCCGTGAGGGTTCCGCGCAGTGCGTAGTGGGTCATCTCGGGCGCGAACGCGGGAGCCTGGTCGCCGTGGAGGAGTTGCTCGTAGAGGCCAAGGAACCAGAGCGGCGGGAGATAGCGGGCGGTATGCGCC
>CAXTQE010000053.1:0-8801 GCA_964246225.1 uncultured Acidobacteriaceae bacterium
GAATACGATCGAGCGGCGGCTGCTGGAGCCGATTCTGAATTTGTTGCGCACCGGGATCACGCCGCGTCAGCTGGCCTGGTCGCTGGCGGTGGGGGTGGCGGTCGGGGTGAACCCGGTGGTGGGCTCGACGACGCTGGTGTGCCTGGCGGTGGCCTTTCTGTTCCGCTTGAACGTGGTGGCCTCGCAGATTACCAATCACCTGGTGTTTCCTGCGCAGCTGGCGCTGGTGTTTCCGTTTCTGCGGGCGGGAGAACTGTTGTTTCATACCGGTCCGCTGCCGCTTGAGCGGGATCATTTTCTGCATGCGGTGACGCACCATACGTGGAAGACGACGCGCCTGCTCTGGATGTGGGAGTGGCACGCGCTGGTGGTGTGGCTGGCGGTAGCCGCGGTGGCGGTGCCGCTGCTGGCGGCGCTGATGACGCCCGTGCTGCGGCGAGCGCTGGGCAGGATGCACACGGAGCCGGTGGTGACGACGTAGGAAGGCGGTCGAGCTTTGCCTGGTTATGAGGGCGCGACAGTCTTCTGGGAGTTGCGGTACTGGGGCACGGGATCGGCGCTGCGGACCCACGCGGTGTAGATCAGGTTGCGCAACTCGGTGGCTCCGGCGGCGAGGCGCTCGTCGACGAAGGCGCGTCCGGCGGGAGTTCCCATGCCGTTGAAGGCTCCGGTTTTCTCAAGCTTGTAGGTCTGCTCGACGAGCGAGTTGGAGTGGCGGAGATATTTCATGTAGTCGTCGAAGACGTCGCCGAGCAGGATGGGTTTGGCGGGGATGAGCGGCGCTACTTCGGCGGCTCCGTCGATGTTTGCGCCGCGAGAGCCGACGAACTCGGTTTCGAACTGGGCGTGGATTCTGTGCTCGGTGGTGTAGCCGTTGGGGTTGGGTCCGGTCCAGCCGTTGAACTGGATGGTGACGTGCAGAGGCTGCGAGGCGTCGGCGACGAAGTGGCCGAGGATGCCGGCGGTGTAGACGATCTCGGACTCGACCGGGCGGGTGTTTTTGTGGGCGGCGGCGAGCTCGCGGAAGCTGCGCATGGCGGCCTTGAGGCGCTCGTAGTTTTCGGTGGCCGCGTAGGGTTGCAGGCCGACGCTTTCAGGCGAGAGCGGCAGGTCGGGATGGGACTTCTGGGCGAAGGCGAGGGCGCGGATGAAGTCGTAGCGCTTGCGTGGGAGCGGGCCGCCGATGAGGTCGGCGTATTCGAGGTCGATGTAGTGCTCGGGCGAGCCGGCGGCAGATAGCTCGGGCTCGGCGGGGGACTTCCAGCGGTCGGGCTCGGGGCCGAAGTACTCCATCGCGTCGAGGGCGGCGGGTGAGCGCAGGAAGTCGGGAACGTCCGCGGGCAGAGCGGCGGCGGCAAGGCGGTTGATCATGCGATGGCCGTCGCTGCCCCAGGCGGCGCTTTGCTTCACGAGCAGGAAAGGAATCAGGGCCAGGGTTCCGGCCGCACGCAGGAGAGGAGGGAGGCGCATGGGGGAAGTATAGCGAGGGTCGGTTACGGGTAGATGGACCCCCGAGGTATACCTTCCCAGGTCTCAGAAGCGAGACCTGGGGCACCCGCAGCTGTGGCTACGCTAGACGAGCGGCTCTGGGCCTGTGGTGGGTTCGGTGCCGAAGACGCGGCGGTAACGCTCGATCTCGGCTGCGGGGCCGGTAGCCTTGTGGGGGTTGTCGGAAAGTTTGACGGTGGGAATGCCTTCCGCGCTGGTGAGCTTGCAAACCAGGCTGAGCGGTTCAAGCGTGTCTTCGCCGCGTGGGTGGCAGCCGCGGAAGTCATTGGTGAGCAGCGTGCCCCAGCCGGCCGAAAAGCGGATGCGCCCGTGGAAGTAGCGATGGAGGCGGATGATCTCGTGGGTGTCGAGGCCATCGCTGGCGATGAGGCGCTTGCTCCTGGGATCCTGGCCGCGGGACTCAAGCCAGGCGATGTACTCGTCGCCGGCGACGACCGGGTCTTTCGAGTCGATGCGCTGGCCGGTCCAGTCGCTGGCGAACGCTGGAGCAGTTCGCAGGAATTGTTCGGTGCCGAAGGTGTCGGGCAGCATGATGAGCAGGCTGCCGCCGTAGCTTTGCTGCCAAAGCTCGAGGACGCGGTACTGGGACTGGCGAAGCTCGTCGTCGCTGCCGCGGGAGGCCATGGCGGCGAGAGCCATGGGGAGCTCGTGGGCGTTGGTGCCGATGGCTTCGAGGTCGTGCTTGTAGGCGAGCGCGGTGTTGGAGGTGCCGGTGAAGCGCGGGTTGCCGTTGGGATTGAGGGCGCGGCGCATGGCTTGGACGCAGTACTCCTGCCAGAGGAAGCTGTGGCGGCGGCGGGTGCCGAAATCGGACAGGCTTAGGCCGTGGAGCGTGGGGTCGCGGAGCAGCTCGATCTTGTCCCAGAGGCGGGTCTTGGCGCGGGCATAGAGGACGTCGAGCTCGAGCTCGGAGAGTTCGGCGAGGGCGGCGCGGGTCTTGAGCTCGCTGACGATGGCGAGGGCGTAGACCTCCCACAGGGTGACGGCGGACCAGAGGCCGGAGAAGCGGAGGACGAGCTGGCCATCGTGCTCGGAGACCGTGTACTCGCTGAGGCGAAAGTCGTGCTCGAGCCAGTCGAGGAAGGCAGGCTCAAAGATGGAGCGGGTGCCGTAGAAGGTGTTGCCGGCGAGCCAGACCAGTTCGCTGCGGCGGAAGCGAAGCTGGCGGACGTGCTCCATCTGCTCAATTAGGGCGGCGGCGCCCACGCGCTCGGCGAGGCGGACGCGGATAGTCCGGTTGGTGACCTCGCTCGTGACGTGCACCTGGGGGAAGTTTTTCCAGATGAACTGCAGCATCAGGAGCTTGTAGAAGTCGGTGTCGAGCAGCGAGCGCACGATGGGGTCGAGCTTCCAGTTATGGTTGTGCGCCCGCTCGGCGAAGTTGACGTTCATGCAGACGATTTTCTCTTGATGGCGGCTGGGGCACAATGCTCATAAGCAGACAGGGGCTGCCCGCTTCGTTGTAGCCTCTGCCTGCAAGGGGCTGCAGAGCGCTTCCGTGCAGCCGAGGTCCACTGAGCGCGCGACAACTTTCTCTTCACACAAGACTGTTATTCTAGAGAATGTGATGACTACGAAACAGGACCTCCTCCAAGCCCCCATTCAACACATCGATATCAAGCAGCACAATGTGGTGGCGCTCGTCGACGCCATGCAGCACCTGGCGTACAGCTCGCGCGATACGTACCGGGCGGCTTCGATCTATGAGCGCATGCTGCGGGATACCGAGTGCGCGGTCATCCTGTGCATTGGCGGATCGATGGTTTCGGCGGGCATGAAGCAGATCTTTATCGACCTGATCCGCAACAACATGGTCGATGCTATCGTCTCGACCGGCGCGAATATCGTCGACCAGGATTTCTTTGAGGCGCTTGGCTTCAAGCACTATATCGCCACCGACCAGTACAAGTACGGCAACGAAGACGCGGTGCTGCGTGAGTTGAAGATTGATCGGATTTACGACACGTTTATCGATGAAGATGAGCTCCGCATCTGCGATGACACGATCGAGGAGATCACGAACTCGCTCGAACCGCGGCCGTATAGCTCGCGCGAGTTCCTTCGGGAGATGGGCGCATGGCTGGAGCGCGAGGGCAAGACGCCGCAACGGGGCGGGGTGGATTCGGTCGTGTACGCGGCGTATGAGTGCCAGGTACCGATCTTCGTGCCGGCCTTTTCGGATTGCTCGGCAGGATTCGGACTGGTGGCGCACCAGCATGCGCGGCAGGGCAAACCGGTGGTATCGATCGATTCGGCAAAGGACTTTTACGAGCTGACCCGGCTTAAGATCGCAAACCCGGTCACGGGCCTGCTGATGCTGGGCGGAGGCACGCCGAAGAACTTCGCGCAGGATATCGTGGTTTCGGCGGAGATTCTGGGTGCCGAGGCGCCCATGCATAAATATGCGATCCAGGTGACGGTGGCCGACGCCCGCGATGGCGCGCTCTCCGGTTCGACCCTGAAGGAAGCCTCCAGCTGGGGCAAGGTGGACCTGACGTGGGAGCAGATGGTGTTTGCCGAGGCGACGATGGCACTGCCGCTGATTGCCGGCTATGGGTACCATAAGCAGGCGCAGGTTGCCCGCTCACAAAAGAAATTTGCGGAAATACTCGACGCCGTGCCTGTCACCGCGTAAGCTGTTGTGCAGAGAGGACGCAACGTACGTCTTCCTGTATCGCTTTCGCACCGTAGTAACTTTTTTACCCTCTCCCCTACTATTAGATACGATCACCAGCACGGCCATTCGTTCGCCGAAGGTGTGTCTCAGCCCGTTGAAGACCCTGCTTAGGCCCTGGAGAAATACGCGCTGATGCCATTGGCATCGGGCGAACGAGCGCATGGTTCCTCTACTGATTGCCCTTGCCTTGCTGAACGTCGGTTTCGGGCTTGCCTGGATGCGCTCGCGCTCCAGCGTCCGGCGGCTGCACACCCAACTCGTGGATGCCAGGCTGGCCAGCCAGTCGCGGGATTCGCTGCTGGTGCAACGCTCGCATCTGGACAGTATTAAAGATGAGTTCATCTCCACCGTCTCCCACGAGCTGCGCACTCCGCTGACGAGCATTCGTGGGGCGCTGGGGCTGCTGACTGCGGGCAGAATGGGCACGGTGGATGCGAAGGCCCAAAACCTGCTGCGCATCGCGCTGACCAACACGGACCGGCTGATCCGGTTGATCAACGACATTCTGGACTTGGAGCGGATGGAGTCGGGCCGGGCGCCGCTGCAGGTTCGCCGCTGTTCGCTGCGCGAGTTGGTGCAGCAGGCGATGGAAACGATGACACCGCTGGCGGATTCGGCCGAAGTCCGGCTGGAGCTGATCCTGATGGCCCTACCGGAGGCGATGTTCTTCGACGGTGATCCCGACCGGATGCTGCAGGTGCTGACCAACCTGCTGTCAAACGCGATCAAGTTTTCGCCCCCGGAGACGCGGATTGAGGTGCGCGTGGAGGCTGATTCGACTTCGATCGTGCTGCGTGTCTCTGACGAAGGCCGTGGGATACCGGTCGAGCAACTGGACCAGGTCTTCGACCGCTTTCAGCAGGTGGAAGCGGCCGACTCCCGGCAGAAGGGCGGCACGGGTCTGGGCCTGGCGATCTGCCGGACGATCGTGCAGCAGCATAACGGGGCCATCTGGGCGGAATCGAACGAGCACCAGGGGCGCGGTGCGGGTGCTTCGCTGGTGTTCACCTTGCCGCGCATCAGCCGTGTGGAGGACATGACGGCGGCGCTGCCGGTCAGCATGCTTCCTCCGGGCAGCGCAACCGTGCTGGTCTGCGATGACGACGCCAGCATTCGGACGGTCGTGGCGGAAAGCCTGAGCGGGCGCGGATACACGATTCTGGAGGCCGAGAACGGGCAGCATGCCCTCGATCTAGCCGAAAAAAACAATGTTCAGGCCATCCTGCTGGATCTCAACATGCCGGGCTTGACGGGTTGGGAGACCCTGCGGCAACTCAGGAATTCGGCACGCACGGCGGAGATTCCAGTTGTGATTCTTTCCGTGCTTCCACCCTCGGCGGGCTCCCAGGACGGTGCGGACCTGAGCCAGTCGGCCCAGGGATGGGTGCAGAAGCCGTTCCTTGAGCGCCTGCTGCTGATGGAGCTTTCCCGCGTGCTGCACAAGGGCCCGGGCCCGGCCTATGTGCTGCTGGTCGATGACGACTTCGCCCTTGCGAAGGTGATCGTCGCTGGTTTCGAGGAGGCCAAGCTGTGTGTAGACCATGCGCAGACGCGTCAGCGCGCCATCGAACTTTGCCTGACCGCGCGGCCCAACCTGCTGATTCTCAATGTGGGCCTGGCGAATGGGGATGGATTTTCTCTGGTCGATTGGCTGCGCCAGCAACCCGATCTGCGCAGCCTGCCGCTGATGGTGTACTCCGGCGAGGAGGTCTCGGACGAGGACATGCTGAAGCTGCGGCTGGGCCCAACACAGTTCTTGACGAAGGCCAAGGTCGAGGCTCAGGATGTGGAGGCGATGGTGCACAAGATCGTACAGAGACTGCGTCCCCCGGCAACTCTGCGGCCAAGCTGACCGGTTTCAGTTGCACTTCTGGGGGATTCAACGAGCCTGGGTGAGCATGAGAAGGTAGCCACGTGCGAAGTGTGTTGATCATCGACGACGAAGACGATATACGGGAAGTGGCGGCGCTCTCCCTTGAAGCGACGTCCGACTGGGTGATTCATACTGCGGGTTCCGGAAAGGAAGGCATCGCTGCGGCAAGCACGAAGCAGCCGGACGCCATCCTGATGGACGTGATGATGCCGGGAATGGATGGTCCTACGACCTTCCGGCAGATGCAGGAGAACACTCGTGTGTCGCATATTCCTGTGGTGTTGCTGACGGCCAAGGTACAAGGCGTGGATCAGCGGCGGTTTGCGAGTCTTGGGGTAGCCGGCGTGCTTTTCAAGCCGTTCGATCCGATTACGCTCGCCGCACAGATCTCAGACTTGCTGGGCTGGAAAGAGTAAAAAGTTTTCCTCTGAGCAGGGCTGCGTCGGGGTGGACGCGCCAGGTTTGCGCTCGACGACCGGCCAGAAGGCCTGTTCCATCCAGGCTTGAAGTCCCCGCGTAACTTTTATGAAATCTTTGCTAAAGGTTTCGTTTAAAATGCCGATAAGGGAACCAGAGGATGAACATCCCCGCTGAATGAGGTATTTCAGACCGGTTATGAACATTCTTCTTGCAAATCTGCAAAACTTTACTAGTCTGGTGAAACCTCCCATGTCCCCTCACACCGTTAGTCTCGCGCAAGCCGAAACGACGAGGAAGTCAATTGCCGGGATTTGGCAGCGCAATCGCACCCAGGTGCTTGCCCGCCTGGAGCTCTTGGAAGGCACTGCGACCGCTGTAGCTGGGGAAAGCCTCACGCCACCCCTGCTTCAGGAGGCGCTCTCGATTTCACATAATCTCGCGGGATCGCTGGGTATGTTCGGCTTTGGTGAGGGCACACTGCTGGCGCGCGTGCTGGAACAACAACTTGAGAGCGCGACTCCCAATGCGGGCGTGATGAGGGTGACGATCGGGCGACTGCGCGAAGTCCTGTTTCCGGAGACTGTGGCGACCGCCAGCCTAGTTACAAGCAACTAGGCTCCAGACTCCGGACGGGTTCGAGTTGGAGTTCACGATCGAAAGATCGAGGAAGCTGCCCGCGGAGATGGTGACCGGACTTGTTGCCGTGCAGCTCTGACTTTGGGAGACCTGGCAGGTGAGCGCCGAGTTCACCATGGACCCGGGCGTACCTACGCGCATGGTGACGGTGATGGTTGCCGCCTGCTGAGAAAAGACGGTGAGCTGCGTTGCCGTGCAGCCGGTTGGCACCCAGGTCAGCACCGATGCGACCTCAGTCGAGCTTTGATTGGTGTTGTTGATCGAGTAATACGTCGCTGCATACGACACTGAGTGGTACATGGAGGTAAATGGAATGCCGCTGGTTCCTGTGCTGCCGGAGCTGCTGCCGGAGCCGGTTCCGGCGGCTCCGGCGGCACCCTGGGGAATGGTGAAGTTCAGAACCGCCGCAGACGAGGAGCCGACGTTGACCACCGAGGCGCTTGATCCCGCCGAACCGGTGGTGACGGAGCCAACCTGGATCGATGCGGCGGTCCCGGACGGCCCAGTGGGGCCAGCGGCGCCGGTTGCCCCTGTGGCTCCAGCGGCACCGGCACTCCCAGCGGCTCCGGCGGCCACAAGCAGGCTCCAGAAGCTGGGGGAGCTTCCGGGCGCATGACCTGTGTTGCTCGCCTGGGTGGAGATGTAGCTTGACCCTTGAAAGTAGACTGCCGCATTCAGCCCGTAGTTTGTGCTGGAGCTGTACGTCCCCTGGTACACCAGGCCGGCACTTCCGGTCGGACCCGCAACTCCGGCTGGGCCCGTGGGACCCGCAGGGCCCGTCGCTCCGACGGGACCGGCTGGGCCAGTGGCGCCGGCAGATCCTGTAGAACCAGTTGCGCCTTGCGGTCCGGCGTAGCCTGTCGGACCCTGGAGCCCGGTAGCTCCTTGTGGACCCGCGGACCCGGTTGCACCGGATTGCGCGAGCACGGACCAGTAGCTGGGGCTGACGTCGGGCTCCCGGCCGGAGTTCGCGGCCACGGCGATGTAACCGCTGCCGCTGTAGCTCACGGTGTCTCCGATGGCGTAGATGGAACCGGTCAACCAGCCTCCGCGATAGGCGATAGGCGGTCCTTGCGGGCCGGCGGGCCCCTGCGAGCCTGTGGCTCCGGCCACTCCACCAGATCCCTGCGGGCCGGCCGGGCCGGCTGCTCCGGCTGGGCCTGCTGGACCGACGGAGCCGGTCGCTCCGGTTGGGCCGGCTGCGCCCGCAACCCCGGCGGGACCGGTTGCACCTTGCTGCCCGGCGTAGCCGGTCGGTCCCTGGAGTCCGGTTGCCCCTTGCGGTCCGGCGGCCCCGGCGGCTCCGGATTGCGCGAGCACCCCCCAGTAGATCGGACTCACGTCCGGTTCGCGGCCGGAGTTTGCCACGAGCGCGATGTAGCCGCTTCCGCTATAGCTGACCGTGTCTCCTATGGAGTAGGCGGTCCCGGTCAGCCAGCCGCCGCGGAAGGTCACGGGAGGTCCTTGCGGTCCGGCGGGGCCCTGGGCTCCGTTGCTGCCTGCGACGCCTGTCGCTCCCTGCGTCCCGGTTGCGCCGGTTGCGCCCGTAGATCCCTGGGCGACCAGCACTGCCCAGCTTGCGGAGCTTGGATCGGGCGTGTTGCCGTGGTTGCTCGCGACGAGCGAGACGTAGGTGGAGCCGCCATAGCCGACGGCATCCGCCATGCCATAGTTTGTAGCCGAGCT
>CAXTQE010000053.1:8901-23320 GCA_964246225.1 uncultured Acidobacteriaceae bacterium
AGGTGGAGCCGCCATAGCCGACGGCATCCGCCATGCCATAGTTTGTAGCCGAGCTATAGTTTCCCTTGTAGTTGACGACCGCGGGCCCCTGCAGGCCTTGCGGTCCGACGGCTCCGGTAGGTCCGGGCACGCCTTGGGCGCCTTGCGGTCCGGTGAGACCCTGGGCTCCCTGCGCGCCGATAGCCCCGGCCGCTCCGGGTGTGCCGGCAGCTGCAAATAAGGCCCAGGCAGCCGGGCTTTGGTCGGGAGTGTTGCCGTGATTGCCGGCGATCAGCGAGACGTAGCCGGTGCCGTTGTATTGCACTCCGTCGGCCAGGGCGTAGTTTGCGCCGGACTGGTAGGCGCCCTGGAACGACAATCCTACCGGTCCTGCGGCCCCCTGTGGACCCATCGGACCGCTGAGGCCGGTAGCGCCGGTTGTGCCGGGGATGCCCTGCGCGCCGGCCTGACCGGCAATGCCTTGCAGGCCCTGGTCGCCTCGCTCGCCGGGTGGTCCGACCGGTCCGAGCGCTCCCACGATGCCCTGCGGACCGGGCGCTCCGGTGGCCCCGGTCAGGCCTTGCAGCCCCTGCTGAGTCAGGATGCCCCAGTAACTCGGGCTTTGGTCGGGTGTGTTGCCGTGGTTGCCGGTCACGAGCGAGGCCCAGCTCGACCCTTGCCACAGAACGACGTCGCCAAGCGTGTAGTTGTTCACGGATTGATAGACACCCTGGTAGACAAGGCCGGGGAGACCGGGCGCGCCATTCTTGCCTGCCGGTCCGGGGTCTCCGGGCGTACCGGTGGGTCCCTGAATGCCGGCCGCCCCAGCGGTTCCCTGGATGCCGGCTGGACCCGCAGGTCCGGAGTCGCCCACCGCGGCGAGCAGGGTCCACGCGCTCGTAATGAAGCCCGGAGTGTTGCCGTGGTTGGAGGCCATTGTAGAGATGTAACTTGAGCCGCCAAAAGCGACGACATCGTTGAGGCCGTAGTTGGTCGTCGAGCTGTAGGTTCCCTCGAATCCCAGGCCGGGCAGGCCCTTGATCCCTTGCGGTCCCTGCAGGCTGATCGAACCAGCCGGGCCGGTGGCTCCCGCGGGGCCTGTGGCTCCGGCAGCCCCCGCTACGCCAGCCGCGCCGGCCGACCCTGCCGCGCCGGCTACCCCCTGTGGTCCGGCGGGTCCTTGCGAAACGGTCTGGATGTCCAGCACCGGCTGGTGCCCGGTCAGGTCGTTTTCCTTGCTGTCGAACTGTACGGAGGCGGTTCCCGCGGTGAGCGCCAGGCCGAAGTTGGTTGCGGGAGCCGTCACCCATGCCTGGACCAACGTCGTAACGTCGATCGAGACGTACTGGCCCACCTGACTTACGGTGAAGACCTGCGCCACGCTGCCGGTGGCCGGGAGGGTCTGGTAGGTGACGCCGTACTCGCTCCAGGCTCCGCTGAGCGGCTGCAGGCTGACCAGTCCGGAGGTATCGACGCGGTTGGTGTACAGGCGCAGGGTGGCGTGGGCGATCTGCGCGGAGGTGGTGCCGGAGGGAAGGTTGCCGAGGTCGAACTGCAGCAGCCCGGTATAGCCTGCACCGACGTTGATATTGGAGAGGGTGCCGCTGTTGACGGTGGGCCGGGCGGAGTTGACGTGGGCGTCGGCGACGAGGGTGGCCTCGACCGCTCGCGCGCGCAAGGAAAGCGCCGCGAGCAGCCCGAAGAGCAAAAGTATCTTGCCCAGGGTCGACCTGTACCTCAAATGCTTCATCTCAACGTTCCCTGCTGGTCGCGCGTGTTTGCCGGCAGTGTTCCTACAGAGCAGCCGCACCCCTCATTTCAGCCGAGGGTTTGTCAAGAGGCAATCCACCAGGTCGAACCAGGACTACCACCTCCGTTCCGATTCCTGCCGCTTCCGTGGCCAATCCACCGGCGACAGGTCAGGTCCGCGCCATCGACTATCATGAGGAGAATCATGGATGGATTGGTAAAAGAGCTCCTGCAATCCGGCGCAGCCCTCACGGACAGTGCTTTGGAGCGCCTGCTTCCCTCCCCTGACACTCCGCCGCACTCGATTCATCGCGCGATGCGGCATAGTACCTTCGCCGGCGGCAAGCGGCTGCGGCCGATTCTGTGCCGGGAGGCGGCGCGCATGGTGGGAGCGGGCGAGCTGCCGGAGCCGGTCGAGGATCTGGGCGCGGCGCTCGAGATGATCCACACCTATTCGTTGATTCACGACGACCTTCCCGCGCTCGACAACGACGATCTTCGCCGCGGGCAGCCGACCTGCCATGTGGTGTTTGGCGAGGCGACGGCGATCCTGGCCGGCGACGCCCTGCAGACGCTGGCGTTTCAGACGTTGGGCGGGATGGCCTGCCCGGCAGCAACCGTCGTGGCCATTCTGCAGGAGATCTCCGCGGCGGTCTCGACGGGGGTGGGCGCGGACCTGCCGGGAGGCCTCTCGCCCGGGATGATTGGTGGGCAGGTCATGGACATCGAGTCCGAAGGGACGCCGCCGACGGCGGAGCTGGTGGAACGCATTCACCGGGCCAAGACGGGCGCTCTGTTTACCACGTCCGTGGTGACGGGAGGGCTGCTGGCGCGCGGGGTTCTGGAGCTGGACGCACGGGCACGGCACGCAGCGGCGGAGCACGACACGATCGCCCGGCTGCGGCGCTTTGGCGAGAAGGCCGGGCTGGCGTTCCAGATCGTGGACGATGTGCTGGACCGGACGCAGGACTCCGCGCAACTGGGCAAAACGGCCGGCAAGGACACCGCGACCGACAAGGCGACCTGGCCGGCAGTGTATGGGATTGAGACCTCCGTGCAGCATGCACGGGCGCTGATCGAGGATGCGTTTGCCGCGCTTGCGCCGTTCGGCGAAGCGGCGGAGCGGCTGAAGGCGCTGGCGCTATATTTGACGGCTCGGACCAGTTGAACCATGCCTGACCCGGTGGGACTGCCTCATCCGGTACTCAGCTTCTGGTTGGATGTGGCCGATAAGCTGATTAAGTTTGCGGCCGTTTGTTAGTGGGGTGTGGACCTGGTGGAACTTTCGCAAGAGCCGAACCTACGCGCAAAGGCTGGAACTGCAGATCGCCGGCCATGTGTTCGAGCAAGGTGACTTCTATGTGGACGTGCTGGTTACGCTGCGCAATGTCGGCGCTTCCCGTTACGATTTGGAGGCGGCTGAGAACACGTGCGAGATATCGATTCTCTTTGAAGACCTGAGCGAACAGTCGCTGCGGGTTTTTTATGTCTTTGAGCTCAGTGATTCTGTCGAGCCAGGAGCGGCGGTTTCCGATCAACTGCAGTGGCGCATCCCGTTTCCGGAAGAAGCTATCGTATGGGTTAAGATTCGCTTGAGAGTTGCGTCGAACCGGATAGAATGGAACGAAAGCCGCTTGTTCCGCGTCAAAATGGACGAAAAGACAAGCACGGGAGAACTTCCATGAACAATTTTGCCACCGCCTCAAGGCCACTTCGTCCGGAAGTGAGCAAAGCCCTCCAGGAGCGGATTCGGCAGCAGGAAGAGCAGGATCTTAAAGAAAAGCTGAGCAAGCAGCAGGCCAACTCTTCGAGTTCCAGCCGCTAACGCTCAGAGCTTTGTCGTCACCGCACCGTACTCCTGCTCCGAAACCTGTCTGCCCCACGCCACGCTGACCCCGGCATGGTCATTTTCCTGCATGGCCAGGTGGACGAGCATGTGCGTGGCTTCGGCTCCGTGCCAGTGGTTTTCGCCGGCCGGGATGACCACGACATCGCCAGGCCGAATCGCCTGCGCCGGCTCACCCTCTCGTTGCGCCCAGCCGACGCCTGAGACCACGTAGAGCGTTTGCCCGCGCGGATGCGTGTGCCAGGCGGTTCGCGCGCCCGGCGAAAAGGTGACCAGCGCGGCCTGCAGGCGAGCCTCCGCACCGATCGTCGCCGCATCGACAACGGCGTCGATCCACACCGATCCCGTGAACCACGCTTCGGGTCCCGCTTTGCACGGGCGTTCTTGATTGGCCAAAATCTTCATCTCGCCCACTCTACGCCGTACACTCAAAACAACCAATGTTTACCGAGGACCAGGTGCGGATAGCCTTGCGCGACTGCTACGACACGGCCAATCCTTATGGGCAGCCGGTGAACATCGTCGACCTGGGTCTGGTAGAGACGATCTCGCTGGAGTTGGACGACGAGGCGCCGGGAGCGGGCATCGCCGGCCTTGCTCCGAAGTACCGACTAGGTTTGACGTTGGTCGCCTGCACCGCGGACGAAGACGCACGAACGGTGCTGGGCGCGCAGATTGCGAACCGCCTGGCGGGGTTGCCGCAGCTCTCGGAAGCCTCGATTCGCTTTGTCGACATGCCTGCCTGGACTCCGGCACGGATCAGTGCCGCGGGACGTCATCTGTTGAAGCTCGATCGCGCCTTTCCGATTCTGAACAATCGTTGAGGATCGCTTCCCGACGAGGTTTGTCACTTTAAGAAGATGCAGCTGAGAGGCCAGCGTATGGACCTAATAAAGCTTTTCAGAGTTTTGCTTGATGGCGGCAACGCACGCCGCCTCGAGATTTGGCTTTCCGGGCAGCGTCGTCAAGAGATGCAGCCTCTTATCGCCTGACCTCGCCGTCCGCTGTGCGTACTCCAGTGTTCTTCGGCCTTCTTTCGCGCACGCCTGAAACCTCAATGGGAGTCTCTCCACATGTACTACACCGATAAAAAACTGCAGTTCCCGGTTACCGTTGAAAAGCCGAATCCCATCTTTGCCCGCATGCTGCAGCAAGCCATCGGCGGCGTCGAAGGCGAGATTCGCGTCTGCATGCAGTACTTCTTCCAGGCCTGGGGCTCGCGTGGGCCGTCCAAGTATCGCGACATGCTGCTGAACACGGCGACCGAGGAAATCTCCCACATCGAAATGCTGGCGACGGCCGTGGCGCTCAATCTTGAGAAAGCGCCTGTGTCGCTGCAGGAAGAGATCTCTGCCGATCCGCTGGCCGGCGCTGTGCTGAATGGCATGGACATGCGGCACATTCTTTCGACCGGGCTGGCGGCGATGCCTGCCGACGCGAACGGCGTGCCCTTCGACATGTCGCACATCTATGCGAGCGGCAATCTCGCCGGGGACATGTATTGCAACGTGGCCGCGGAGGCGACGGGCCGGGTGCTCGCGTGCCGTCTCTATAACGCGACCAACGACCCTGGCATGAAGCACATGCTGGCATTCAACATTGCGCGCGACACGATGCACCAGCAGCAGTGGCTGGCAGTGCTCGAGGAGCTTGGTCCGACGCATCTGCCGGTGCCGAACAGCTTCCCGCAGTCGAAGGAAAACCAGGAGTACAGCTACAAGTTCTTCATCACGACGACGGACAAGCAGGCGGGCAACCAGGAAGGTCAGGCCTGGACTTCAGGCACGGCACCGGATGGCCACGGCAAGTTCGAGCCGTTCATCGCGGGTCCGCTCGAGGGCGCGGGCGAGCCGAACCTGGGACCGGGACGGCCGGATACGTTTGGCCAGAAGGAGCAGGCCATGGTTTCGCCGGACGGGATGCCGGGCAAGAATGGCGCCGGGAACTATACGCATGTGGCGACGGTCAAGGCGTAGTTCGTTTGGGGTACGCTGCTGAGAGGGAGCGCCATTTTGGCGCTCCCTCTTTTGTTGCTCATCCTTCGACAATTTGCCCTCCTCACGGCGCTCTGTGACCTCCGGTCCGCAAACGATGTCCAGGATTGACCGTGAGCCTTGTAGACTGATCGCTCGATGAGTGAGGCTCACAAGAAGGACAGCACAGGCACAAGCCATCCGCCGAAGACGAGTTCCGGCATTCCGGTGGACGCGGTTTACGGGCCAGACTCGGTGGCTGCGGACGCGGAGATTGGGCGGCCGGGCGAGTTCCCGTACACGCGCGGAATTCAGCCGACGATGTATCGCGGGCGGCTATGGACGATGCGGCAGTACGCGGGCATGGGCGATGCCGAGGAGTCCAACCGGCGCTACAAGTTTCTTCTGGCCAATGGAACCGCGGGACTCAGCGTGGCCTTCGACCTGCCAACGCAGATCGGCTACGACTCCGACCACATGATGGCGCTGGGCGAGGTGGGCCGGGTGGGAGTCGCGATCGACTCGATCGAAGACATGCAGCGGCTGTTCGAGGGCATTCGGCTCGACACCATCTCGACCTCCATGACCATCAATGCCACGGCGTCGATCCTGCTGGCGCTGTACGTCGCAACCGCGCGGCGCAGCGGGGCGGACGTAAAGCGGCTGACAGGCACCATCCAGAACGACATCCTGAAGGAGTACATCGCGCGCGGGACGTACATCTTTCCCGTTCCGCAGGCGATGCGGCTGGTGACGGATGTGTTTGCGTGGGCGGGCGCGGAGGTTCCGGAGTGGAATACGATTTCGATCTCCGGCTACCACATGCGTGAGGCCGGCTCGACCGCGGCGCAGGAGCTCGCGTTTACGTTGGCGGACGGCATGACGTATGTGCAGGCGGCGCTCGGCGCGGGGCTGGCCGTGGATGCCTTCGCGCCTCGGCTCAGCTTCTTCTTCAACGCGCACAGCAACCTGTTTGAGGAAGTGGCGAAGTTTCGCGCGGCCCGGCGCATGTGGGCGCACATCATGCGGGATCACTTTGGAGCGAAGAATCCGCGCTCGTGGATGCTGCGCTTTCACACCCAGACGGCGGGCAGCACGCTGACGGCGGCTGAGCCCGAGAACAACATTGTGCGGACGACGCTGCAGGGGCTCTCCGGAGTGCTGGGAGGCACGCAAAGTCTGCACACCAACGGCTTCGACGAGGCGCTGGGGCTGCCAACCGAGGCGGCGGCAAGGCTGGCGCTGCGAACCCAGCAGGTGATCGCGTATGAATCCGGAGTGCCGCAAACGGCGGACCCCTTGGCCGGCTCGTACTACGTGGAGGCCTTGACCGACGAGCTGCAGGCGCGGGCGCAGAGGTATCTCGACACCATCGCCGGCTTCGACACAAGTGGGAAGGGCATGGGCATGCTGCAGGCGATCGAGCAGGGATATGTGCAGCGGGAGATCCAGGCCGCGGCCTACGACTACCAGCGCCAGGTAGAGACCGGCGACGCAATCGTGGTGGGAGTAAACCGCTTTATCAGCGAAGCGGGGGAGAGGGACACGCCGGTTCAGCGCATCGACGAGACGCTTGAGCGACGGCAGGTGGAGCGGGTGCGGGCGCTACGGCTGCGGCGCGATCCCGGGCCGTGGCAAACTGCGCTGCGCGGCGTGGAAGACGCGGCCAAAGGGCAGGAAAACCTGATGCCGCGAATTCTTCGAGCGGTGGAGGCCGAGGCCACCGTGGGCGAGGTGGCGGACGCGCTCAGGCGATGTTTCGGCGAGTACCGGGAGCGCGCGGTGATCTAGGCTCGGCAAAGTTCAGCAGGCCTTCCGAATCAGCCGGCGCACCAACTCCGTGGCCGTGCCGTACAGGGCGTGCGAGGAAAAGCCCTCCCACTGCAATACCTGGGGCGTCTCCGACAGCGGAGGCAGCAGCTTCAGCGCGGGCAGGATCACGTCGTTGCCCACAGCGAAGACGACGCAGCCGAAGACGGAACCCAGGCCGATCTTCGTCACGGGAAGATATTCGGCAGCCGCGCCATAGATCGCTCCGGCTATCGCCCCGGTGGCATAGTGAGCGATCGGTGTAGCGGTCTTGCGCTGGGCGGAGTTCAACTCGATGCCGACGGTCTTGGCCAGCACGGCCGCCACCTCGGCATGCGCGGCGTGATAGTTGAGGAGTTGATCCTCCTGTTGCGTGGAGTACGTGTGCGGCGCGCCGCAGACATCTTCGACCGCGCGGCTTGCTTGGATCAACGCCTTCTTGAACAGGTCCAGAGCCGTCGTGCCGATGAGACCTCCAGCGGCTCCAGCGGCCAAACCGATCCATGGCGAGCGTTTGCGTAGCATGCGGAGTCCTTGCAGAGATGTTTGCTTTGTACCGTCAGATGCATGCGTGCGTCCCTGGATTGCTTGCGTCCACGAATCACGAGGCGCCTAGATGCGCTTCGCCGAACGCCGGGCGAACCCACCCAGAGACAACAGCACTCCCACAAGCGCCATCCACAGCAAACCCGGGTGCCGCTCCGAAAACGGCTTTCGGTCCTCTGGAGGCAGGTACGCTGGGTTGACCATCTCTGGCCCCAGCCGTGCCGGGGCTGCGGTCTGCGCCGGTTGAAAGATCCGCGAAAAGTCGTACACGGGAGCCGGCATGCCTTTTGCGCCGGAGTAGAGTGCCATCCGCGTGGCCGGGGCGCTGAAGCAAAGCTTGCGCTGGCGCATCTCCAGCCGCACCGCCTGGATCGCCAGGGGCCGGTCGTCGCCGTTCTCGACCGAGACCTCCACCCTCGCCGCGCTCTGCAGATTCGACCCCAGGAGCGCGGGGATGCCCAGGGAACTTTCCCGGATGACGGCTCCGCTTTGTGTCATGCGCACCCGCGAGATTTCGCCGCGTATCTCTTCGCTGGCCGGATCTTCGCGTCCAGTGGCCTTGTCTGCCCGGGCCAGGAGGCGCACCGGCCGGCTGAAGTTGGTCTTATCCCCGGGCTTCAGCACAAAGCTGACGCGCTCAACCGGCACATGCGCCGGCAGCACGAACTCGGCCACCGACTCGCGGCCACGCTCTTCGATCACAGACGTCTCGGCCACCGGGGTGTAAAGCGTCTGCGCCTCGCGGCTGGGCGGAACCTCGGCGCCCTCGACCAGCCCGGGCGAGACCTCAAAATGAGGCTGCCCCGCCGCCTGTGAAAAGGCGAGCTCGACGTGCAGGAATGGAAAGCTGGATTCGGGCAGGGCCACCGCTGTGTTGCGGCCCAGCCGCTGGCCGCTCAGGTCGAAGAGCGTGAACGTCCCCAGTGCAGTCCCATCGGCGTCCTTTAGACTTCTCAGCCCGGTCACCTTCGCCGCCGCAAGGAAGTTCACACCTCGCAGTTGGAGCAGCAGCCCGCTGTAAAGCCGGTCCGGCATCTGCAGGTCGAAGCTGAGGGTCTGTCCTCGTTGGCCTGGATCGAGAAGCGTTGCCGGGTCGCTCGCGAAGCCGGTCTCGGAGATGGTCAAGGCATACGGGAACTCCCTCGCGGGGATCTCCTCGCCAAGCAGGCGTACATCGGCCAGCGCCGGCGCGGCATGCGCGTACATCGTGCCGTCCAGCACCGCGCAGCTCTGCGTTCCAGGCGCAACCGCGGCTGGAACGACCATCTCGCGCCGATAGCGGAAGTCTGTTACCTTCGACCCGGCGGCCAGCTGCAGCAGCCACGCGCACGCCAGCAGGCCCGCCCTCATGGCCCACCCACCAGACTCTCGCGAGTACCGGACAGCTTAAGCCCATGCGCAATGAGCCATCTTTCCAACATATCTAAACCGTTATTCCACAGAAAATTCCACCAAAAGACCCTCACGCAATACAACTTTCGTTTCCTTGGCACTTACTCTATCGTGCCATCGACTCACCCAACAGGCTCTTCCCCCTCCCTCCATGCCCTGATACCTTTGTCGGGTGCGAGAGACATCTTCCCCAGGCCTACGCCTGATGATTGTCGACGATGACGCGCTCAGCCGTGAGGTTGTGGCCGTTCTGGCTGCGGACTGCGGCTTCTCGGTAGAGGTGCATGAGTCCGGCGACGCCGCGCTCGAGGCACTCGCCGCCCGCCCGGCGTGCCTCCCGGACGTCATCCTCGCCGACCTGCAGATGCCCGGACTGTGCGGAGAGCCGCTGGCCCAGCGGTTGCGCGCCGCCTGTGGCAGCCACACCGTTCTACTCGCCATGAGCGGCGCCTCGGTCTCCTGCGAGACGATCCGCTCCTTCAACGCCTTCGTTCTCAAACCCTTCTCTATGGATGAAATCTGGACGGTCCTCGATCCCTCTCGCTCGCTTTCAGCGACCGCAACGTTGAATGGCTCCCCAACCGATCTCCCCTTGGAGGTACTCAACCTGACGACTTACAACTCGCTGGCAGAAGTCATGCCCAGAGAGCAGCTGCAGCGTCTTTATGCCATGTGTCTGGACGACGCGGTCGCACGCATCGAGACCATGCGCGAGGCAATCCTCACCCGCGACCTCCAGGCCTGGACGCACGCCGCACACTCGATCAAAGGCGGGTGCGGGATGGTCGGCGCGGAGGAACTTGCGCGCATGGCCGCCGAGATGGAACGTACCGGGTTATCTGATGTTGGCAGCATCGCTTCTTTAGACGAATTTCTAGCTGCGTCCAGCCGCCTCAGGCGTATTCTGGACGCTCAAAACTGAGCATTCCCATGGTGACATTGTGCTGAAAACTTTAGAAATCGCCGACCGCGTAAAGACGCCCCTCAAACGAACCCTAACGACTTTGGGCCCGACCATCCGCATCGTGGTCGCCGACGACCATCCCGTCGTTCGCTTCGGCGTGAAGAACATGCTCATGCACGAAGAGGGCTTTGAGGTCGTCGGCGAGGCCGAGGACGGCGATGTCGCCATTCAGCAGGCGCTCGAACTCGAACCAGACATCCTGCTGCTGGACCTGATGATGCCGCGGCTACCCGGGCTGGAAGCCATGCGCGCCATCATGACCAAGTCCCCGCGGGTGAAGATCATTCTGCTCACGAGCACCATCACCACGCAGCAGGTGATCGAGGCGTTGCAGATCGGCGCGCGCGGCATCGTGCTCAAGGATGCCGTTGCAGGGGACCTTTCGCAGGCGCTGAGGGCCGTGTTGCAGGGCGATTACTGGATCGGTGGAGAGCGAGTCGCGAACCTGCTCAAGGCGCTCCACGAGCTGATGCAGAAGGCGGCCGCGGTTCCCGAGCGCAAGACCTACGGCCTGACCCCGCGCGAGCTTGAGGTGGTGCAGTGCATCGTCGAAGGCTGCAGCAACAAGGATATCGCCCGGCAGTTCACAATTTCCGAGGAAACCGTAAAGCGTCATCTCTCAAATATTTTCGATAAGACCGGAGTCTCAACGCGGCTTGAACTGGCCTTGTTCGCCATCGCTCATAAGCTGGTCAGCGCCGACGCGTAGAGCGGATTGCGGCTAGCTGTAGCGGAGCCAGCGCGCAATCTCCGGCAGGTTCGGCTTCTTGCCGTACATCAGGATGCCGACGCGATAAATGCGGCTGGAAACCCAAAGTATGGCCGCAATCGTCAGGCCCATCAGCAC
Source organism: uncultured Acidobacteriaceae bacterium (assembly GCA_964246225.1). Taxonomy (GTDB): domain Bacteria; phylum Acidobacteriota; class Terriglobia; order Terriglobales; family Acidobacteriaceae; genus Edaphobacter. Next base: position 20,007 of record CAXTQE010000053.1, read on the forward strand.
AAAGCTGAGCACGATCTCCCATGGCGCTACGGTCGTGAGCGAGATGCGAAGGTTCATCAGCAGCGGGCTGCAGAAGGGTATCAGCGAGACGACTCGCGCCAGAGTCGAGTTGGGCGAGGGTACGATGAGAAACGTCATCAGCATGCAGAACGCAAGCGGCAGCACAAGGAACATGTTCAGCTGCTGCAGCTCCTGTTCGGAGTTGGTCATCGCCCCGAGCGCCGCGGCGATACTTGAGTAGAGCAGGTAGCCGAAAAGGAAGTAAGCGACGAAGAAGGCGATCTGCGTAGGGGAAAGCGGCATGCGCCCGGCACCCAGGAGGCCCGACGCCAGCGATGTGCTGCCGAGCACAAAGGCAGCGGCCATCCACACGCCGACCTGCGTGAGACCGACGGCGCCGACGCCCAGAATCTTTCCGGCAAGCATCTCCTCGGGACGGATGGTTGCGAGCAGCACCTCAAAGATGCGGCTGCTCTTCTCCTCGATGATCGATCGCGCGGTGTTCATGCCGTAGAGCATGATGACCATGTACATCAGCAGAAAAAGGGTAGTCGCGGCGGCGTAGGCTGCGCGCGAGTCGCCGCTTGAGCTGGTGTCGATGGCTACCGGCGCCAGCAGATCGCTGATCTCCCGCGATCCCATGCCGGCGCCGCCAAGACGCTCGCGCGTGAGGACCGCCTGGATCGACCCCTGCAGGATGCCTACGGTGGTGGCGTCGCCCGCCGAGCGCGGCGTGTAGGTAAACAGCGGCCGCCCACCCGCCGCGGCCGGGGTCACCCAAAGATAGCCATCGATGCCGGCCTTGCTCTTCACCTCGCGCTCGAGCGCAACACGTACACCTGGCGCGGGTGTTTCGAGGTCGACCCGCATCCGGCTGCGATTGCCGTTTTCGAGCATCTGCTTGAGGTCGGATGCGAAGCGCGGATCGGCGCTCACGATCGCAATGTGCGCCGACGACTTGCTGGTGTTGGCAAGGTAGCCGCTGACGAAGACGAAGCCACCCATCAGCGTCGGGATGAGAATGGTGGCGAGTAGAAACGCGCGCGTGCGCACCCGCTCCAGGTACTCGCGCCGCGCGATCAGCCATGTGTTTTTCCAGCCGCTAGGCATCGACGTTCTCCCCTATGGTTTCAATGAAAATCTCTTCGAGCGTTGGCTCCGTGACCTCGAAGCGCGTGATGCGCGTACCATTTGCAACCGCGTGGTCAAGCACGCTCTGCGCCGCCTGCGCCGGATCGACGCCATCGCGCAGCACAAGCTGCACCTGCCCCGCATACTGCTTGGCCGAGGCGATGACCGGCAGCCGCAGGAAGCTGTCGTCGCCGGCAAAGTGGACCTGGATGCGGTTGGCCGGGTACTTGGCCTTGATCTCGCGCATGGCGCCTTCGAGCACCAGCTTGCCCTGGTAGATGATGGCGATGCCGTCGCACAACTTCTCCACCTGATCCATGCGGTGCGTGCTGAACAGGATCGCCTTACCCTGGCGGCGCAGGTCGACCAGCGTATCCATCAGCAGCGTTGCGTTGACCGGATCGAGGCCGCTGAAGGGCTCATCCATGATGATGAGGTCCGGATCATGCAGCAGCGCCGCAATAAACTGGATCTTCTGCTGCATGCCTTTGGAAAGTTCTTCGGTTTTTTTTGTGCTCACGTCGGCAATCTGCAGGCGCTCGCACCAGGCCTGGGCGCGCCGAGCGGCGACGGGAGCGTCGAGCCCATGCAGCTGCCCCATGAAGATCAGCTGATCCATCACCTGCATCTTCTTATAGAGGCCGCGTTCCTCGGGCAGATAACCTACCCGTGTCAGAGCCGCGCGCGCGAACGGCCGGTCAAAGAGCGAGACCGTACCCGAATCCGGCCGCGTAATGCCGATCATCATGCGAATGGAACTCGACTTGCCCGACCCATTCGGCCCCAGGAGCCCGAACATCGTGCCTGCCTCTATCCGCAGCGAAAGGCCCTCAACCGCGATCTTCTCGCCATACGCCTTACGGATCTTGTGAAGCTCAACAATGGGCATGGCCAAGTTCCAGTCTAGCAGGGGATCGTCAAAGAGCTTGACGAGCATTCGTTTATTGACGAGGATAAGAAGAGATGTACGAGCTCCGTACTTACATCACTGCCGAAGGACGAGACTTATTTAGCTCCTGGCAAAATGATCTGCGCGACACGAAGGCCCGGCTGGCGATCAGGCGGCGGCTGAACAGGGCGACAGCAGGCAATCTCGGCGATCACAAAGCCTGCTCGAACGGGGTGTGGGAGATGCGCATCGACTTCGGACCGGGATACCGCATTTACTACTCGCTCGATGGCGACCGAATCATCCTGCTGCTGGGAGGCGGAGACAAATCGTCGCAAGCGGCAGACATTCAAAGAGCAGCAGAAAGGCTTGAGGAGTGGAGGAATCGATCTGATGAGAGATAAAAGTTACGAAGACGCCATGGCAGAACAGTATGCGGAGCATCCCGAGGAGGCACTCGAGACACTGAACGCGGTCCTTGAGGACGGGGAGACCGGCGAGATGTTGGTCTTGATGCGTCAACTGACCAAAGCCTTTGGCGGCGTACCGGCGGTTGCCGAAAAGGCCGAACTCAACCCCACCCAGCTTTACCGAACCCTGTCTGCGGAGGGCAACCCGTCCCTGACCAGCCTGACGGCCGTCTTGAAGGCCATGGGCCTCCGACTGGCCATCACTCCCCTGCAACCGGCCAAGGCCGTCGAGAAGCGCAAGTCGAAGCGGGCCGCGGCCTGAAGGTGCGTGCCCGCCCTTGGTAGCATCGACCTGTGCCCCTCGAACTTTCGACTCCTATCAAGTTCGTCAAGCGGGTGGGCGAGCGCATCGCTGAAAACCTGGCGAAACGAGGCGTCGAAACCGTCGAAGACCTCCTCTACCACCTGCCTTTCCGGTACGAGGACCGGCTTCATCCGCAGCCCATCGCCGAAAAAAAGGCCGGCGACATGGCCTCGCTCCTCGGCGACGTCCGCGGCTCCTCGCTGCTGCACACCAAGGCCGGCCGGACGCTGCTGGAGCTGACGCTCGGCCTGTCGGCTCCGGGAGTCGACCTTAGCGGCCCTTCGCCGCGCGCCGGCCAGACGACCATTCAGTGCACCTGGTTCAACGCCGCTTACCTGCGCGACAAATTCCGCCTCGGCCAGCGCATCGCCGTGTACGGCAAGCTCGAACCCTCACGCTCCGGGGGCTCCGGCCGCTTCAAGCTCGTCCAGCCTCAGTTTGAGATTCTGCCCGAAGCCAACGCCACCGGCCCGGACGCCGAGTTCGCCATGCTCGAGATGGGCCGGATCGTGCCCGTCTA